>NZ_JBJLSE010000076.1:0-20040 GCF_050871845.1 Kineococcus arenarius subsp. arenarius | reverse complement strand
CCTCTTCTCGAGCGGCGCGCTCGGCCTCTTCTCGAGCGGCGCGCTCGGCCTCTTCTCGAGCGGCGCGCTCGGCCTCTTCTCGAGCGGCGCGCTCGGCCTCTTCTCGAGCGGCGCGCTCGGCCTCTTCCACGCCCCGCAACGCCTCGACGACGCGCTGCACCTCGCCGCGCGGGTCGCGGAACCACGCACCGCTCCACACCCGGTGCGGCGCCAGCCCGGCGTCCTGCAACTGCTCGCCCCGGGCGACCTCGCGGTCGCGCACCGTCGGCAGGGCGTGGTGCGCGGCCCCGTCCAGGTCCACGGCCAGCACCGGCTCACCCGGCTGCGCGGGCGACTCGACCAGCAGGTCCACCGGGTACCCGGCGACCTCGCGCCCGGTGGTCACGGTCAGCCCGGCGGCGCGCAGGGACGCGGCGACGGCCTCGCGCAGCGCGGTGCCGGACGCGTCCTCGGGTGCAGCCGGCCACCCGGCCCCCTGGACGGGCAGCAGCGCGGCCAGGGCGCTCCAGACCGACCCGTCCCCCGTGCCGGCGCCGGCGGCCGTCCCGACGGCGACCACCTGCCGCGCCCGCCGAGCCAGCGCCAGCACGTCCTCGGCCGGGCGCCGGTGAGCACCGTCGACGAGGAGGACGTCGAACTCCTCCCCCGCCGCGTCACCGGCGGGCAGGTGACCGGCGGTGACGCGGCAGCGGGGCGCGCTGCGGTCGGCGAGCGCGTCGCGCAGGCGTCGCGCACCGGCCAGGGAGCGGCGCAGGTCCAGTTCGCGGAACTCGGCGGCGAGCTCGCCGGGACGGTCGGCGGCCGCGTCGAGGTCGGCGAGCGCCGCGTCGGCCCGGGCCCGCAACCAGGTGGCCCGCACCAGCAGGGCGACGTCCTGCGCCGACGCGCCCGCGGGGACCGCGTCGGCCAGCTCCTGCAGGCCCTGGGCGGACAGCTGCCGGCGCCGGTCGGCGTCCTGCGCGGCCGAGCGCTCGCGGTCGGCGCGGGTGGCCAGGTCGCCCAGCTGCGCGAGCTCCAGCTCGGCGGGCTCGGGCAGCGGGGGCAGCGCCGCGGAGGCGGCGGCCAGCAGGCGGCGCACCTCGGCGAGCTGCTGGGCGAGCCGGGCCCGCTCGGGCCAGGTGCGCGGTGGGCCGGCGGCGTGCTCGGCCCACGCCCCGCGCAGGTCCGCCAGCTCCTCGACGTCGCGCAGGCCGAAGCGCCCGTCGTGGCGCAGGGCGGCCAGGCGCTTGACCTCGCGGCGGCGGGTGCGTTCCTCCGCGCTGAGGAACGAGCGCTGCTGCTGCGTGAGGACGGCGCGCACCTGGTCCAGGTCGGCGGTCAGGGCCAGCGGGAGGTAGGTGCGCTGGGCGGCCTCGACGCGCTCCAGGAGTGCCAGGGCCGCCTCGGCGTCGCCGAGGGTGCGCAGGGGGCGCCAGGACAGCTCGGCGGCCAGCCGGCCGGTGGCGGCGGTGAGGGCCTCGAGCGCGGCGGGCAGGGGTTCCAGGGCGCTGAGCAGTTCCCCGGATGCCGCGGCGGAGCCGGTGGGCGGTGCGCTCCCGGCGTGCTCGGGGCGGCCGGTGGGCGCGGTGGCGGCGAGCAGGGCGGCGACCTCGGTGCGGCGCGGCTCGTCCCAGGTGGCCGCCCCGGGCAGGAGCGGGGGGTGCAGGTGGCCGGTGCGCAGCCCGCTCAGCTCGGCGAGCGCCTCGAAGGGCGTGGGGCCGCCGTCCGCGGGGCGGGTGTGCAGCGCGGTGCTGCGGCGGTGCAGGCGGGCGGCCAGCTCCTGCCGGCGCGGCTCGTCCTGACCGGGGTCCGGCACCTGCGCCGGCGGGGCGGTGTCCTCGTCGGCGAGGAGACCGGCCAGACCGAGCCCGGCGAGCTCGGCGCGGACCGCGACCGTGCCGGCGGGGTCGGCGAGGTGCAGGACCCGCCGCCCGTCGGCCGCGAGCGCGACGAGCAGCTCGGCGACGAGGGCGCCGGCGCCGGTGGGGGCGTCGACCAGGACCGGGGCGCCGCTGAGGGCTGCGGCGACGGCGCGGCGGTGCGCGGACGTCGCCGCCGGCACCAGCGGTTCGCCGGGACCGCCGGACGGGGTGGCTGGCGGGGTGGCGGGCGGGGTGCTCGCCCGTTCGCGCACCGCCCGCGCGGCGTCGCCGTCCCCGGCCAGGGCGGCCAGCAGGTCGGTGTGCAGCTCAGGGCGTCGCTCGGTGCTCACGGGGGCAACGTACCGACCGCGGGAGCGCGGGGCGCGGCTCGAGCCGCCGGGATCGCACGGGCCGACGGGGGCGGACATACTGATCCACCCGGTCCGGGCCGGGAGGGCGCGACGCCCGCACAGCACCCCCCGATCCGCGGAGGCACGGATGGACTGGATCCAGGAGAGCTTGATCGACCCGGTCTCGAACGTGCTGTGGACGTACGTGCTGGTGTACGTGCTGCTCGGGGTGGGCCTCTACTTCGGGGTCCGGACCCGCCTCGCCCAGGTCCGGCTGTTCGGTCGCATGCTGCGCCAGGTCACTTCCTCGCGCAGCGGTGCGGAGGGGGGCATCTCCTCCTTCCAGGCGTTCGCCATCGGCCTGGCCTCGCGGGTCGGCACTGGCAACATCGCCGGCGTGGCGATCGCGCTGACCCTCGGCGGCCCCGGGGCCGTCTTCTGGATGTGGGTGGTGGCCCTGATCGGCATGACCACCGCCCTGGTCGAGGCCACCCTCGCGCAGGTCTTCAAGGTCCCCGCGGCGGACGGGAGCTTCCGCGGTGGTCCCGCCTTCTACATCGAACGGGGCCTGAGGTCGCGCGCCGGTGGCGTGCTCTTCGCCGTCCTGCTGATCTTCACGTTCGGGTTCTCGTTCAACATGGTGCAGGCCAACACGATCAGCGCCGTGCTCTCCGAGGGCCACGGCGTCCCCACCGGCTGGACCGCGCTGGTGCTGGTGGTCCTGACCGCGCTGGTGGTCTTCGGCGGGGTGCGCCGCATCGCCCGCGTCACCGAGGTCGTGGTCCCCTTCATGGCCCTGGCGTACGTCCTGCTCGCCCTGGTGATCGTGCTCCTGAACATCACCGCGCTGGGGAGCGTGCTGAGCCAGATCGTCTCCGCCGCCTTCGGCGTCGGCGAGGCCGCGGCCGGCATCACCGGCGGGCTCGCCGCCGCGCTGCTCAACGGCGCCAAGCGCGGCCTGTTCTCCAACGAGGCCGGGATGGGCAGCGCACCGAACGCCGCGGCGACGGCCACCACGAGCCACCCCGTCAAGCAGGGCCTGGTGCAGTCCCTCGGGGTCTTCGTCGACACCATCGTGATCTGCTCCGCGACGGCGTTCATCATCCTCTCGGCCGGCCCGCGGGTGTACGAGCCGGGCGCCGAGGTCGAGGGCGCCTCCCTCACCCAGACCGCCGTCGCGGACCAGCTCGGCAGCGCCCTGACGCCGGTGATGACGCTGCTGGTCTTCGTCTTCGCCTTCTCCTCGGTGCTGGGCAACTACGCGTACGCCGAGGTGAACATGTCCTTCCTGCGGGCCCGGCCGGCGAGCCTGTTCGTCTTCCGGGCACTCGTGGTGGCGGTCGTCGGCGTCGGAGCGGTGCTGGAACTGGCGGCCGTCTGGGCGCTCGCCGACGTCGCCATGGGCCTGATGGCGCTGGTGAACCTCGTGGCGATCGTGCTGCTGGGCAAGTGGGCCCTGGGGACGCTGCGGGACTACGAGCGCCAGGTGCGCGCCGGGCGGGACCCGGTGTTCCGCGCCGTCGGCAACCCGGACCTGCCCGGCGACCTGCCGGAGAGCGTGTGGACCGGCGAGCACGCCCACCGCGAGGTGCCCGCGGAGCGCTGAGGCGGGCGCCGGCCCCGTGCGGGTCAGGGTTCCGGCGCCGCACCGGCCAGGGGAGCACCGCCGATCGCGCCGCCCCCGGCCCACCGCATGGTGAACGCGCGAGCCGCGCGGTGCCGCAGGGGGGTTCCGAGCAGCACCCGGACGAGCACCCGGACGAGCACCGCACGGCCGGCACCGCCCGCCCCGGTGAGCGGTCTGCCGAGCACCGTGTTCAGCCCGGCGCGGCGGGCCGCCGACCGCGCCGCGCGGGTCCGGGTGCGCTCGAACCGCCGGAACCCGGGAAGCGCCCGCAGGTCCGCGGCACCGGGGGCGCCGCCGTGCAGGGACCTCACCAGCAGGGGCGCCAGGGCCTGCGCGTCGAGCCAGCCCAGGGTCATCCCCTGGCCACCGATCGGGCTGATCTCGTGCGCGGCGTCACCGATGAGGACGCAGCGCCCCGCGACCAGCCGCCGGGCCAGCCGCCGGCGCACGGTGAACGCGCTGACCATGCTGCTGGAGGCCGGGTCGAGGACCTCACCGGTGCGCTCGGCCACGAGGGCGGCGAGCACGTCGGCGCGGGGTTCGGCCGGCACCCGCCCGGTGTGCACGACCCAGCGGCGCACTCCCCCGGGCAGCGGGAACGACTCCACCACGCCGGCGGGTTCCAGGTGGATGGCGGCGTCGCTCCCGTCGGCGGTCGTGTCGGTGACGTCGCCCATCAGGTAGGTGTCGGGGTAGGGGCGCGCGTCCACGTCGACCCCGGCAAGCGCCCGCACCCGGCTGCGCGCGCCGTCGGCGCCCACGACCACGCGCGCCCGCCAGGTGCGCACGGCCGGTGGCGCGGGCGCGGGAGCCGGTGCGGCACCGGGGGTGGCGACCCGTCCCGGGAGGTGGTCCACGGCGCTGACGTGGACGGTCCCACCCCGCTCGTGGACGTCGACGACCTCCTGCCCGCGGTGCAGGGCGCCGGGTGCCAGGTCGGCCAGCCGGGCGGCCAGCAGGGCCTCGGTGCGGTGCTGCGGCAGCGTGAGCACGAACGGGGTGCGCGGCCAGGCGCGCTCGAAGCCGAGCTCGCCCAGGTGCCGCCCGCCGCTGCGCGCGACGCCGCGCCCGACCCGCACGCCCTCCGCGAGGGCCGCCTCGGCCAGCCCGAGGTCCTCCAGCACGGCCAGGGCCGGCGGGTGCAGGCCGATCGCGCGTGAGTGGGTGCTCGGCGCGCTGCGGCGTTCCAGGACGGCCACGTCCACGCCGCTGCGCGCCAGCAGCGCCCCCAGGACCAGCCCGACGGGCCCGCCGCCGACCACGAGGACGTCGCACCGCCGCACGTCCGCGGCACCCGGGGGTTCCACTCAGGTCCCGGCCACGTCGTGAGCCGGACCGGGCCCGGGGCCGTGCGGGGGTTCGTGCACGAGCAGGTTCCGGCCCGGCCAGGGACGTTCCACGCGCCAGCCGGGCGGGACCGCCGCGCGCAGCTCGGCGGCGGTGCGGCTGCGCCGGATGGACGTCAGCCCGTCCGCGCGGATGAACGAGCCCGGGGCGAGCGGCACGGCCGCGGCGGCGAACAGCGCGTACGCCCACCGGCTGCGGGCGATGTCGCTGTGCAGGACCCGCAGGCGGGCCAGTCGCCGCGAGTCCGCCAGCAGGGCGGCGAACTCCGCGTCGCCCAGGTGGTGCAGCAGGTGGTTGGAGAGCACCACGTCGAAGCGGCGCCCCTCGGCGACGAGGTCCGCGCTGAGCGCCCGGCGGAAGCTGACCCCGGGCACGGCGGGCCGGCCGGTCGCCCAGGCGTGCGCACGCGCGTCGGGGTCGATGCCCAGCACGCGCAGGCGGTACCCGTCGCGCCGGGCCCACCGCGCCAGGGCCCGCGCGACGTCCCCGCCCCCGCACCCCACGTCCAGCACGTCGACCGGCCGGTCCCGGCGCAGCAGGGGCCGCAGGTGCCGCAGGTACGTCACCTGCCAGCCGGCGACGAGCGCGTTGACGATCCCGAACCGCGCGTAGGTGCGCGCCAGGGCGGCCGGGTCGCAGTCGGGGGCGTCCATCCGCTCGGTGGCCAGGACGTCGCGCCGGGCGAGCGCGGGGAGCTTCACCGCGCACCCCGGCCGGCGCGAGCGCGCCGCTGCGTCCACGCCGCGCGCGGGAGCGGCACCGCGAGCGTCGACAGGGTGGGGTCCATCGGGACCCAGGGTGCCCCCTGCGCGGCGTCGCGGCCCGTCGAGGCGGTGCGCCCCCGCGGCCGGCGGGCGGAGCGCCCGCGGGCCGAGCGCCTGGTGCGGCCCTCACGGAGCGACCCGCCCGTGCTGCTGCGCGCGCTGGGTGCCGACGTCGAGGTCCTGCGGTGACCCGGCGGCCCCGCGCAGCAGCGCGGCGGGGGTCTCAGGCCGCCGCGGGCTCGGTGGCGCCGACGAGGGCCTGCAGCACGGTGGTCAGCTTCTCGGTGACCTCGGTGTCGTCCTTGGGGTGCAGCTCGGCGAAGCGGACCACCGAGGCGGGGATCGCCATGGTCGCCTCGGCCAGCACCTTCGCACCGGCGATGCCGAACACCTTGCGCGCGTCGTCCTGCGCCCACACGCCGCCGTACTGGCCGAACGCGCTGCCGACGACGGCCAGCGGCTTGCCGGACAGGGGGCTGGCGCCGTAGGGGCGCGAGGCCCAGTCCACCGCGTTCTTCAGCACGGCCGGGATGGTGCCGTTGTGCTCGGGGGTGACGACGAGGACGGCGTCGGCGGCGGCGACGGCCTCGCGCAGCGCGGCGGCGGCCGGCGGCACCGAGCCCTCCACGTCGACGTCCTCGTTGTAGAAGGGCAGGTCGCCCAGGCCCTCGTACACGCTCAGCCGGGCGCCCTCGGGGGCCAGCTGGACGGCGGTCTCGGCGATCTTGCGGTTGACGGAGGCGGCGCGCAGGCTGCCGACCAGGACCAGGACGTCGGTCACGGGGAACTCCTCGGGGTGGGGTGGGTCGCGGGTGGGTCGCGGGGGCTCGCGACACGTCGTCGTCAATGCGGACCGTGGTCCGCTTGTTCCCGGACTGTAGTCCGCTCCGGGCGAGCGCCGCCACCCCCCACCTGCGTGACCCCGCTCGCGGAACCGGCCCGCGGGCCTACCCTCGCGGTGTGACGCGCCCCCTGCCGGTGCTCGGCCCCACCGCCGCCCCGGTGCGGGCGGACGCCTCCCGCAACCGCGAGGCCCTGCTCTGCGCGGCGCGCGAGCTCGTCGAGGAGGTGGGCGTGGTGGGTTTCAGCATGGACTGCCTGGCCGCCCGCGCCGGCGTGGGCAAGGGCACGGTCTTCCGCCGCTTCGGCTCGCGCGCGGGGCTGTTCACCGCCCTGCTCGACGAGTTCGAGCGGTCCTTCCAGCAGGAGGTCCTGTCCGGGCCGCCACCGCTGGGGCCCGGCGCCGACCCGCTCGAACGCCTCGAGGCCTTCGGCCGGCACCGCCTGCGCTTCCTGGCCGAGCGCGGGGACCTGCTGCGGGCCGCGGAGGCGGACCTGCGCGGCGGATCGAGCCCGGCGTCCGGCTTCGCCCGAACCCACCTGCGGGTCCTGCTGCGCGCCGCCGGGACACCCGGCGACCTGGACGTCCTGGCGTTCTACCTGCTGGCCTGCCTGGAGGCACCGCTGTCGGCGCACCTGGCCGGCGTGCGGGGGCCGGGCACCGGGCGCCTCGGCGACGGGTGGGCGGAGCTGGTCCGACGCACGGCCGGGACCCCGTGAAGCGGTGCGTCAGGCGGTGCGCTGGTAGAGCACGTGGTCCTGCCAGCGCCCGGCGATGCGCAGGTACGAGCGGGCGACCCCGATGCGCTCGAACCCGTTGCGCTGCAGGACGGCCTGCGAGGCGGAGTTCGACAGCAGGGTCCCGGCCTGCAGGCGGTGCAGGCCCAGCTCCCCGAAGGCCGCCTCCACGGTGCGGGCGACCGCCTGCGTCGCCACGCCGCGGCCGTTGACCGCCTGCGCCACGAAGTACCCCAGGTTCCCGGACTGGAACGGGCCGCGGACCACCTCGGTGATGGTGCTCCTGCCCACCAGCTCGCCGTCGTGGACGATGGCGAACGGCACCACGCGGCCCGCGGCGTGCTCGGCGAGCAGGTGCTCGATGAGGGCGGCCTGCCCCGCCTCGGTCTCGTAGCCGTCCTCGCGCTCGGGTTCGAAGGGCGCCAGGAACTCCCGGTCGCCCACCAGCAGCCGCGCCAGGGGGGCGGCGTCGGCGGGGGTGAGCAGCCGCAGCGCGGTGCGGGCCCGGGTGCGCCGAGCTCCGGACCCGGCGGGGGTCACGACAGCACGAACCAGACGGTCTTGCCGGAGTCGACGCGGTCCACTCCCCAGCGGTCGGAGAGGATGTCGACCAGGGCCACCCCGCGCCCGCCCTCCGCCTCGGGGGCGGCGTCGCGGCGCACCGGCGGGCGGGGGTCGCCGTCGGAGACGGAGACCTGCAGGCCGGCGGTGCCGTCGCAGTGCACCCGCACCCGCACGGGCGGTCCCCCGTGGCGCACCGCGTTGGTCACCAGCTCCGAGACCAGCAGCTGCGCCTCGTCGAGCACTCGGGCGTGGTGGACCGCGCAGTAGGCCTCGCTCAGGAACGTGCGGGCCCGCCGCGCCGAGTGCTCGTGATCAGGCAGGGTGATCTCAGCATCGGGGGTCGCCTCGCACACGGGGGCCATCCTGCCCGCCGCCGCCGGTGCGTGCGCGGCGGGGCCCACCGGCCCCGGCGGGTTCAGGCCGCCAGCAGGTGCAGCATCTCCGCGGCGACCTGCTGCACGCGCCCGCGCAGGGCGTCCAGCTCGGCGTCGTCCACGCGCCCGCCGCTGAGGTGGCCGGCGGGCCGGGGGGTGCGGGCGGGGTCCTGCAGCCGCTCGGACAGCTCCACGCCCAGGCGCACGCAGACCGCCAGCGGCGACGCCCACCCGGGCGCGTCCACCTGGGCCAGGGCCGTGGGCAGGTCGTCGGGGAACGACCACGCGGCCAGCGCCTCGGCCGAGACGCGGGTGTGGCTGGAGCCGTACAGGCGCACCTCGGCGGCCAGCAGGCCCTCGCGGTCCTCGGCCGCGGCCAGCAGGGCGGGGTAGCGCTCCGGGTCGCAGCGCACCAGCAGCGCCTGGCCCAGCCGGGCCAGCAGGCCCAGGCTGAACGCGTCGGGCGCCTTCACCCCGAGCCGGCCGGCGACCTCACCGGCGGCGACGGCCGTCAGGACGCTGCGCTCCCAGAAGCCCGCCAGGGCCTCGGGCACCTCCTCCAGGCCGGCCACCGCGGTCACCGCCAGGCTGCGCACGGTGGAGAAGCCGACGACGGTGACGGCGAACGCCGGGGCGGACACGCGGCCGCTGAGCCCGAAGTACGCCGAGTTCGCCAGGCGCAGCACCCGGGCGGTCAGCGCCGGGTCGAAGCTGAGGGTCTGCCCCAGCGAGCGCGCGTCGGAGCGGTGGTCGTCGGCCTGGGCGATGACGCGCGCGGCGACCGGTCGGTGCGACGGAAGGTCGTCCAGGGCCGCGCTGATGCGGCCCAGCACGTCCACGGCCCCCGCGGGCACGGCCGACGTGCCCGCCGACGCACCCGCCGACGTGCCCGGCGCGGTGGGCGCGGGCGGGGGCGCGGCCGGGGCGCCGGGGCGCGGGCGCAGCGCGTTCACGCCGGCACCTGCCGCGGGGCGGGCAGCCCGGCCTGCTGCGGGGCCAGGGTGCCGCCGTCGCAGAGCACGCGCCACAGGTCCTCCCTGCTCATGGGCCGCGCGTACAGGTAGCCCTGCACCGCCTCGCAACCCAGTTCCACCAGCACGGCGTTCTGCTCGTGCGTCTCCACGCCCTCGGCGACCACGTCGAGGCCCAGGGTCCGGGCCAGGGACACCACGGCCGCGGCCACGGCGCGCGCCGGGCCGCCGCGCGCGCCCCCGGAGGCAGCGCGCCCGCCGCGCAGGTCTCGCACGAACGAGCGGTCCACCTTCAGGTGGTCGGCGGGCAGGTCCACCAGGTAGGCCAGCGAGGAGTAGCCGGTGCCGAAGTCGTCGATGGCGACCCGGGCCCCGTCGCGGCGCAGCTCCTCCAGGACCGCTCGGCAGGCGCGCAGGTCGCTGGCCAGGGCGGTCTCGGTGACCTCCAGGCACACGTCGTCCAGCTGCAGGCCCGCGGCGGCGACGGTGCGGCGCACGCCCTCGGCGAAGCCGTCGGCGGACAGGCTGACCGCCGAGACGTTCACCGCCACCCGGCGCGGCACGTGCGGCAGGCCCGCGGCCGCCGCCTCGGTGCGCCAGGTGGCCAGGTCGCGGCACGCCACGGCCAGCACGTGCGCGTCGAGCACCGGCACCAGGTTGGCGCGCTCGGCGACCTCGATGAACGTGGCCGGGTCGATCGGGCCCAGCTCGGGGTGGCGCCAGCGGGCCAGCGCCTCCACCGACAGCAGTTGCGCGGCGGGGCGGGTGGGCGTGCCGGGGCGCACGACCGGCTGGTAGTGCACGTCGAGGGTGCCGTGCGCCAGGGCCTCGCGCAGGTCGGCGACCAGGCGCAGGGAGCGGCGGGCGCGCTGGCGCACCTCCTCGTCCAGCAGCGCCCAGCGCCCGCCACCGGCGGCCTTGGCCTCGTGGGTGGCGATGCCGACGTCGCGCACGACCTCCTCGGCACCACCGGGCCCGCCGGTGAGCATGACGACGCCGACGCTGGCGCCGACCCGCAGGCGCAGCCCGTTGACCTCCACCGGCGGCACCAGCGCGTCCAGCACCCGGCGGGCGGTGGCCTCCACCGCCGCCTCGTCGGGCAGGTCGTGGCACACGAGGACGAACTCGTCCCCGCCGGGGCGCGAGACGAGGTCGCCGGCGCGGACCGTGCGCACCAGGCGCCGGGCGACCTCGACCAGCACCGCGTCGCCGGCCTCGGGGCCCAGCCCGTCGTTGACGGTCTTGAAGTCGTCCAGGTCCACCATGAGCACCCCCACGGGCGCCGTCAGCGGCGGCGGGACGGGTGCGGCGGGCACCGCGTCGGGGCACAGGCCGTCCGGCAGCAGCTCGCCCAGGTGCTCCAGCAGCGCCAGGCGGTTCGGCAGCCCCGTCAGCAGGTCGTGCTGGGCCTGGTAGGCCAGCCGGTTCTCCCGGGCGCGCCGGTCGGTGACGTCCTCGACGGTGCCGACGAAACCGGCGCCGTACCCGGGGGTGCGGCTGGGCGCCAACCGCACCGTGACCCAGCGGACCAGGCCGGCTGCGGTGCGCAGGCGGGTGTCGAAGGTGACGCGCTCCCCCGCGAGGACGTCGGCGACGGCCTGCGCCACGCGGGCGCGCTCCTCGTCCAGGACGTGCGCGAGCCAGCCGGTGCCGCACAGCTGTCCCGCCGGGACGCCCAGCAGCGCGGCGAAGGCGTCGTTCACGCGGGACAGGCGCGCCCCCACGTCGGAGACGAGGGTGGGCACCGGGGAGTCCTGCGCGAGGGTGGCGAAGCGCTCCTCGGCCGCGCGCAGCGCCGCGCGGGAGCGCTCGTCGTCGGGGCTGACGAGCTGCAGCACCCAGTGGTCCTCGGCGGCCAGCGCCGCGCCGACGTGCAGGCGCTCGGAGACCGCCCCGAAGCCGGTGACCCGCTCGGGCACCGGCCAGGCGGCCACCTCGGTGGCGCGCACCTCACCGGTGGAGGTGACGGCCTCGACGGGGAAGCGGGTGCAGCGCTCGCGCACCAGCGCCCCGGGGGCGTCGGCGCCGCGCAGGACCCGGCTCACGGCCAGGTCGACCAGGTCGCCCGGGGTGACGCCGAGCACGGCCGCGAGGGTGGCGTTGGCCCAGCGCACGCGGGGCCGTTCGGGCGCCTCGGGCGGACGGGGGCGGGAGACGACGAGGACGGGCTGGTCGCCCGCGGCGGCCAGGTGCAGGAGTGCGGCGGCCACCCCGGGGGCGACGTCCTCGCCCTGGCTGCGCCACACCTCGTCGAACACGCGTCGCCCCGTCCTCGCAGCGGCACCCGGTCGGTGCCGCACCACGATGCCCATCGGCACGCAGCGCCCCCGGGTTGACCCCTCGGGTGCACCCGCGCGAGTGAGGTCGCCACCGTCCGCGCACGGCGGAGGGCGGCCACCCCGCCGGGGTGACCGCCCTCCGCGTCGCGCCGCCGGCGTCAGGCGTTCGTCAGCGAGCGCAGCACGTACTGCAGGATGCCGCCGTTGCGGAAGTAGTCCGCCTCGCCGGGGGTGTCGATGCGCACCACGGCGTCGAACTCGACCGTGGAGCCGTCCTCCTTGGTGGCGGTGACCTTCACGGTGCGCGGCGTACGGCCCTCGTTGAGCTCGGTGAGGCCGGAGATGTCGAACGTCTCCGTGCCGTCCAGGCCGAGGGAGTCGGCGCTCTGGCCCGCCGGGAACTGCAGCGGCACGACGCCCATGCCGATGAGGTTCGAGCGGTGGATGCGCTCGAAGCTCTCGGTGATGACGGCCTTCACGCCGAGCAGCGCGGTGCCCTTGGCCGCCCAGTCGCGCGAAGAGCCGGAGCCGTACTCCTTGCCGCCCAGCACCACGAGCGGGGTGCCCTGCTCGGCGTAGTGCTGCGCCGCGTCGTAGATCGACGTCTGCTCGCCGCCGCGGGTGAAGTCGCGGGTGAAGCCGCCCGAGACGCCGTCCAGCAGCAGGTTCTTCAGCCGGATGTTGGCGAAGGTGCCGCGGATCATCACCTCGTGGTTGCCGCGGCGCGAGCCGTACGAGTTGAAGTCCTTGCGTTCCACGCCGTGCTCGGACAGGTACGTGCCGGCGGGGCTGTCGGGCTTGATCGAGCCGGCGGGCGAGATGTGGTCGGTGGTCACCGAGTCGCCCAGCAGCGCCAGGACCCGCGCGCCGGAGATGTCCGTCACGGGGGACGGCTCGGCCTGCATGCCCTCGAAGTACGGGGGCTTGCGCACGTAGGTCGACTCCGGGTCCCACGCGAAGGTGTCGCCCTCGGGGGTCGACAGGCCCTGCCAGCGCTCGTCGCCGGCGAAGACGTCCGCGTAGTCCTTGACGAACATGTCCTTGCTGATGGCCTCGCCGATGACCCGCTCGACCTCGGCGGCGTCGGGCCAGATGTCGCGCAGGAACACGTCGTTCCCCGCCTCGTCCTGGCCGATCGGGTCGTTCTCGACGTCCCAGTCCATGGTGCCGGCGATCGCGTACGCGATGACCAGCGGCGGGGACGCGAGGTAGTTCATCTTCACGTCCGGGTTGATCCGGCCCTCGAAGTTGCGGTTGCCGGACAGGACCGCGGTCACCGCCAGGTCGTTCTCCTGGATCGCCGCGGAGATCTCCTCCGGCAGCGGACCGGAGTTGCCGATGCAGGTGACGCAGCCGTACCCGACGAGGTGGAAGCCGAGCTTCTCCAGGTACGGGGTCAGGCCCGCCTTCTCGTAGTAGTCGGTGACGACCTTGGAACCGGGCGCGAGGGAGGTCTTCACCCAGGGCTTGCGGGTCAGGCCCTTCTCCACGGCGTTCTTCGCCAGCAGCGCCGCGGCGATCATGACCGACGGGTTGGAGGTGTTGGTGCAGCTCGTGATCGAGGCGATCGCGACGGCGCCGTGGTCGATCTCGGTCTGCGTGCCGTCGGCCATGGTCACGGGCACGCGCTTGGAGGGTCGGTCGGTGACGGGCGCGTGCGCCGGTTCCGGCGCGTCCTCGGCGTCGCCGCCGCTGGTGGCGGGCGGGTCGCTGGCGGGGAAGGACTCCGCGGACGCCTCGTCGGCGGCACCGACGACCCCGTACGGCTGCGCGTTCTGCGGCACCCCGGGCTTGCGCTCGTCCGCGCCGGTGACGTCCGCGGTGACGTAGTCGGCCAGCGCGGCGCGGAACGCCTCCTTCGCGCCGGTCAGCTCGATGCGGTCCTGCGGGCGCTTCGGGCCGGCGATGCTGGGCACGACCGTGGACAGGTCCAGCTCGAGGTACTCGGAGTACTTCGCCTCGCGGGAGGGGTCGTGCCAGAGGCCCTGCTCCTTGGTGTAGGCCTCGACGAGGGCGACCTGCTCCTCGCTGCGGCCGGTCAGGCGCAGGTAGTCCAGCGTGACGTCGTCGATCGGGAAGATCGCCGCGGTGGAGCCGAACTCGGGACTCATGTTGCCGATGGTGGCGCGGTTGGCCAGCGGGACCGCACCGACACCCTCGCCGTAGAACTCCACGAACTTGCCGACGACCCCGTGCCGACGCAGCATCTCGGTGATCGTCAGCACGACGTCGGTGGCGGTGGCGCCGGCCGGGATGGAGCCGGACAGCTTGAAACCGACCACGCGCGGGATGAGCATCGACACGGGCTGGCCGAGCATGGCGGCCTCGGCCTCGATGCCGCCGACGCCCCAGCCGAGCACACCGAGGCCGTTGACCATCGTGGTGTGCGAGTCGGTGCCGACGAGGGTGTCGGGGTAGGCCTGGAGCTCGCCGTCCACCTGGCGGGGGAAGACCACGCGCGCCAGGTGCTCGATGTTCACCTGGTGCACGATGCCGGTGCCCGGCGGGACGACCTTGAAGTCGTCGAAGGCGGTCTGGCCCCAGCGCAGGAACTGGTAGCGCTCGCGGTTGCGGCCGTACTCCAGGTCGACGTTCTGCTCGAACGCGTCGGGGCGGCCGAAGACGTCGGCGATGACGGAGTGGTCGATGACCATCTCGGCCGGCGAGAGGGGGTTGATCTTCGTGGGGTCGCCGCCGAGGGCGCCCACGGCCTCGCGCATGGTGGCCAGGTCGACGATGCAGGGCACGCCGGTGAAGTCCTGCATGAGCACGCGGGCGGGCGTGAACTGGATCTCGGTGTCCGGCTCGGCGTCGGGGTCCCAGCCGGCGAGCGCCCGGATGTGGTCGGCGGTGATGTTCGCGCCGTCCTCGGTGCGCAGCAGGTTCTCCAGCAGCACCTTGAGGCTGAAGGGGAGCTTGTCCGCCCCCTCGACCGCCGCGAGGCGGAAGATCGTGTACTCCGTGCCGGCTGCTGTTAGGGTAGCCTTGGCTTGGAAGCTGTTCTGGCTGCTCACCGTGAGCTCCTCACTCGTCGTCCGCTTCACCGTCGTCGCGGGTCGTGCGCGTCGCGCACGATGCTGCCACCGCTCCCGTCCCGCCGGGGCGGCGGCCCACCGTGTTCGCCGACCATTTATCTCGACGTCAAGATACCACTGCCCGTCCCGGCCCGCCGGTACCGCGCGCGCCGTGCTCAGGCGGCGGGCACCAGCCGGGCCACGCACTCCACGTGGTGCGTCATGGGGAAGAGGTCGAAGGCGCGCAGGCCGTCCAGGACGTACCCCCGCTCGGCGAAGACCGCCAGGTCCCGCGCCAGCGCCGCGGGGTCGCACGCCACGTACGCCACCGCCCGCGGTCCCAGCGCCGCGATGCCCTCCACCGCCTCGCGCCCGGCCCCCGAGCGCGGCGGGTCCAGCACGACGACGTCCACGCCGGGACCGGGCAGCTCCGGGTCGGCCAGCGCCTCCTCGACGCGCCCCTCCCACAGCTCCACCTGCTCGGAGCCGTGCAGGGAGCGCCGGGCGTCGCGCACGGCGCGCTCCTCGCCCTCCACCGCCAGCACCGAGCCCCCCGCGCCCACCGCGTCGGCCAGGACGGCGGTGAAGAGGCCCGCACCGGCGTACAGGTCCACCGCGCGCTCCCCCGGGCGGGGCTCCAGCGCCCGCAGGACCGCCTCCGTCAGCGCGGCGCCCGCGCCGGCGTGCACCTGCCAGAAGCCGGCACCGCTGACGCGGAACGCCAGCTCCCGCCCGCGCACCGGCACCCGCTCACCGACCCAGGTGCGCCCGCTCACGCGGTGCACGCCCTCGGGGGTGCGCACCGCCACCGAGGCCCCGGGCAGCTTCGGCAGGTGCGCGCGGGCGCCCTCGCTCGGCGTCACCACGACCAGCGGGTCGCCGCCGTCCGAGCCGGCCGCCACCTCCACGGTCTCGACGTTGCCGAAGCGCTGGCCCAGCACACCGCTGCCGGCGACGGCTCGGGTGGAGATCGGGCAGTCCTCCAGCGGCACCACGTCGTGCGAGCGGTGCCCGCGCAGCCCGGTGCGGCCCTCGGCGTCGACGGCGAACTGCGTGCGGGTGCGCCAGCGCAGGCCCGGGTGCTCCGGCTGCGCGGCACCGGCGGGCAGCGGGACCTCCTCGACCTCGACGGCCAGGTCCAGGCCGGCCAGCCGGTGCAGCTGCTCGGCCACCACCTGCGCCTTCAGCGCCCGCTGCCGCGGCAGCGCCACGTGCTGGAAGTCGCAGCCCCCGCACAGCCCCGGCTTCGCCACCGGGCACGGCTGCTCCACGCGGTCGGCGTCGGCCTCGAGCACCCGCACCGCGTCCGCGCGCCAGAACCTCGAGCCGTCCGAGCCCTCCGTGACGCGGGCCAGCACCCGCTCACCGGGCAGCGCGTGGCGCACGAAAACGACCCGGCCCTCGTGCCGGGCCACGCAGTGCCCGCCGTGCGCGACGGGGCCCACCTCGACCTCGAACTCGGCGCCGGCGCGGTCCACGCCCCGGTCGGGCGCCTCGCGGGTGCGGCGGCGCCGGCTCGCACCGGGAGCGGCCGGGCGTGCGGAGCGGCTCACCGGGCCCCCTCGCGCTCGTCGCCGACGGGGCCGGACGGGCCCCGCGGGTCGGCGACGGGCACGTCGGCACCGGCCGGGGCCGGACCGAACGTCCCGCGGCGCACCAGCCCCGGCGCCGCCCGCTCCACGCGGTCCTCCATGCCCTCCGAACTGCTCAGCTGCCACGGCACGCTCGCCACCATCACTCCCGGGGTGTACCTCAGCCGCGCCCGCAGGCGCAGCGCCGACTGGTTGTGCAGCAGCGTCTCCCACCAGTGCCCCACGACGTACTCGGGCACGTACACCGTGACCAGGTCGCGGGGGTGGCGCGCGCGCAGCGCCTTGACGTGCTCGATGACGGGCCGGGTGACCTCCCGGTACGGGGAGTCCAGCACCGTCAGCGGGATCGGCAGCCCCAGCTCCTCCCAGCGCGCCCGCAGCGCCGCGGTCTCCTCCGGGTCCACCGCGACCGTGACCGCCTGCAGGTCGGTGGGCCGCGCGGCCCGCGCGAACGCCAGCGCCCGCAGCGTCGGCTTGTGCAGCTTGGAGACCAGCACCACGCTGCGCACGCCCGTGGGCAGCGCCTTGGCCCCGGCGCCCTCGGTGATCTCCAGCTCCCGGGACACGGAGGTGTAGTGGCGCCGGATCAGCCTCATGTTGGCGAAGAGCACCACCATGGCGAGGATCGCGATCCAGGCGCCCTGCGTGAACTTCGTCAGCAGGACGATGACCAGCACCAGCCCCGTCAGGGCCAGGCCGATCGCGTTGATGACCCGCGAGCGCTTCATCCGCGCCCGGGCGGCGGGGTCGGTCTCGGTGCGCAGGTGCCGCGTCCAGTGCCGGACCATGCCGGTCTGGCTCATGGTGAAGGAGACGAAGACGCCCACGACGTACAGCTGGATGAGCCGGGTGACCTGCGCGTCGAAGGCGATGATCAGGACGACCGCCGCACCGGCCAGGGCGATGATGCCGTTGGAGAAGGCCAGGCGGTCGCCGCGGGTGTGCAGCTGCTTGGGCAGGTACCCGTCGCGCGCCAGGATCGAGGCCAGCACCGGGAACCCGTTGAAGGCCGTGTTCGCGGCCAGCACCAGGATGACGCCGGTGGCGGCGGTCACCAGGTAGAAGGCGATCGTGAAGTGGTCGAAGATCGTGGCGGCGAGCTGGCCGATGATCGGGTCCTGGACGTAGTCCTCGCCCACCGGCACCCCGTCGCGCAGCAGCTGGGTGGCGGGGTCCTCCGCGAAGCGCACGTGCGTCATGTTCGTCAGCGCGATGATGCTCACGAGCATGCTGACGCTGATGGTGCCCAGCAGCAGCAGCGTCGTCGCCGCGTTGCGGCTCTTCGGCTTGCGGAAGGCCGGCACGCCGTTGCTGATGGCCTCCACGCCCGTCAGCGCCGCGGCGCCGGAGGAGAACGCCCGCAGGATCAGGAACGCCCCCGCCAGGCTCGTCAGCCCGCCGGAGATGTCGTGCTCGGCCGTCAGTTCCAGGTCGGCGCTGGGCGCCTGCGGCAGGTCCCCGAACGCGGCGCGCCCGAAGCCCCACAGGGCCATGCCGATGATCGAGAACATGAAGATGTACGTCGGCACGGCGAACGCCGTGCCGCTCTCGCGGATGCCGCGCAGGTTCACCGTCATCAGCAGCAGCACCAGCGCGCTGGCCAGCAGGGCCTCGTGCCCGCGCAGGACGGGGATGGCGGTGGCCGCGTACTGCGCACCGGAGGAGATCGACACCGCCACCGTCAGCACGTAGTCCACCAGCAGCGCGCTGCCCACCGTCAGGCCCGCGCTCGGGCCCAGGTTGACCGTGGCGACCTCGTAGTCACCGCCCCCGGACGGGTAGGCGTGCACGTTCTGCCGGTAGGAGGCGACCACGACGAGCATCACCAGGACCACCGCCGCCCCCACCCAGGGCGAGATCGCGTAGGCGGCGATCCCCGCGATCGACAGGGTCAGGAAGATCTCGTCCGGGGCGTAGGCCACCGAGCTGAGGGCGTCGGAGGCGAAGACCGGCAGCGCGACGCGCTTGCGCAGCAGAGTCTCGGACAGGCGCTCGCTGCGGAACGGCCGGCCGACGAGCACGCGCTTGACCGCGTCCGTCACAGAAGGCACGTCCGCCGATGGTATGCCCGCTGCGACCCCCTGCGGGCACGGCGGCGGGCACGGCGGTGGGCACGGGAGCGGGCGCCGCCCCGAGGCGGTAGCGTCGCGGCCCGGGGAGGACCGCCGGAGACGCCGGCGCTCCCGCCCGCACAGGACGCACCGGAGGGGTCGTGCACTTCGTGATCATGGGGTGTGGCCGCGTCGGCTCCACCCTGGCCCTCACCGTGGAGCACCGCGGTCACAGCGTGGCCGTGGTCGACCAGGACGCCGACGCCTTCCGCCGGCTGGGCGCCTCGTTCAGCGGGCGGCGCATCACCGGCGTGGGCTTCGACCACGACACCCTCGTGGAAGCCGGCATCCACCAGGCCGACGCCTTCGCCGCCGTCTCCTCCGGCGACAACTCCAACATCCTCGCCGCCCGCGTGGCGCGGGAGAAGTTCGACGTGCAGACCGTCGTGGCGCGCATCTACGACCCCGGCCGGGCCGAGGTGTACCAGCGCCTGGGCATCCCCACCATCGCCACGGTGCGCTGGACCGCCGACCAGGTCCTGCGCCGGCTGGTGCCCGAGGGCGCCCTGAGCGAGTTCCGCGACGCCAGCGGGCACGTGGTCATGGTCGAGGCCCCCGTGCACGAGGCGTGGATCGGCCGGCCCCTGCACACCCTCGAGGCCGCCGCCGGCGTGCGCGTGGCGTACGTGACCCGCCTCGGCCAGGGCGTCGTGCCCGTGCGCGGGATGGTCCACCAGGAGGGCGACCTGGTGCACGTGGTCGTCGCCGAGGAGCGCACCGCCGCGGCCGCCGCCGTGCTCGCCGCGGCACCGGAGGAGGGGGCCTGATGCGCGTCGTCATCGCCGGTGCAGGCATCGTCGGGCGCTCCATCGCCCGCGAGCTGCTGGCCAACTCGCACCGCGTGCTGCTGGTGGACCGCTCCCCCGCCGCCATGAAGATCTCCAGCGTCCCCGACGCGCAGTGGCTGCTGGCCGACGCCTGCGAGATCTCCAGCCTGAACGAGGCGGAGCTGACCGACTGCGACGTCGTGGTCGCCGCCACCGGCGACGACAAGGCCAACCTCGTGGTCTCGCTGCTGGCCAAGACCGAGTACGGCGTGCCGCGCACCGTGGCCCGGGTGAACAACCCCAAGAACGAGTGGCTGTTCGACGAGGCGTGGGGCGTGGACGTCGCCGTGTCCACGCCGCGCCTGATGACGGCGCTGGTCGAGGAGGCCGTCAGCGTCGGTGAGCTGGTGCGCCTGTTCACCTTCCAGCAGAGCAGCACCTCGATGGCCGAGTACACCCTGGACCCCGCCAGCCCCGTGGTGGGGCGCACCGTGGGCGGGCTGCCGCTGCCGGCGGACGCCGTCCTCGTCGCCATCGTGCGCGCCGACCGGCCGATCGCACCGACGCCCGACGACGTGCTGGAGGCCGGGGACCACCTGATGTTCCTCAGCGTCCCGGACGCCGAGGCGGAACTGCGCTCGCTGCTGGGCGCGCCGTAGCGGCCGCGGCGGTCCCGTGCGCTAGGTGTACTCGGCCATCACGTTGGTGACAGGCGGCTGGTCGGGGGCTGCCCAGCCAGGGCGGAGTGGGCTCGGGTGGTGTTGTAGTGGATCAGCCAGGGACTCAGGGCCGTGGTGCGCTGGATGTTGCTGGTGAAAGGCTGCCGGTAGGCCCACTCCTGCGCCAGGGTGCGGTTGAAGC
>NZ_JBJLSE010000075.1:0-20356 GCF_050871845.1 Kineococcus arenarius subsp. arenarius | reverse complement strand
GCCGCCCCCGGGGCGGCGGCTCGCGGCGTCGGAACCTCAGAAGCGGTTCACGTCGGTGACCTCGCAGGTCACCTCCGCCGGCGGGTCGGCGACCTCCGCGACGGCCTGCGCCTCGACCGACTGCCCGGAGCGGACGTCGTCCGCCGTGGCCTGCGCCTCCGCCAGCGGTGTGCCGTCGGCGCCCGAGAACGCGACGGTGACGACGTAGCTGCGCGGGTCCACCTGGTCGTTCGACACCGTCAGGCCGGCGACCACCCCCGGGTCGGCCACCGCGCAGGTGTCGACGACGACCTCGGCCTCCTCGACGGCGTCACCGGCGGGCGGCTGCTCCTCGGTCACCTCGTCCACCTGCTCCTCCGAGGCGCCGAGGTCCTCGGGCGCGACCACCTCGGTCTCCTCGGTGGTGCTCTCGGTGGTCTGCGTGCTGCACGCGGCGAGCGCGAGCAGTCCGGCAGCGGACAGGGACATCAACGCGTGGCGCACAGCACCCTCCTCGCTCAGGATCTCTCCCAAGCTGGCACACCCGGACGCACCCGGCCCGTCGAGACGGCTTCACGCCGGCGCTGCCGGACCGGGCAGGAACCCCTCCTCCCCCGGGGCGAGCCGCTCGAGGACCGCCTCCAGCGCGGCCGACGTCAGGTACGACGGGTTGGCCCCCACCGGCACCCGCACCACCTCCGCGGCGCGGAACCGGGCGTCCGCCAGCAGGTCGGCGCGCGCCACCGGCTGCGCCAGCGGGTGCAGCCGCACACCCACCGCGCCGTCCGCGGGCACGGACAGCACCTCCCCGAGCGCCCGCACCCCCGCCGCACGGCCGCTGCGCCACAGCAGGACGCCCTGCCCCGGCCGGAGCAGGGCGAGCCGGTAGGTCGGGTGCACGCAGCGACGCAGGTGCACCGGCGCACCGGCCGGTGCACCGGTCAGCTCGGGGACGTCCGAGGCCGCCTTGAGCACCCAGCACGCCACGTCCCCGGCCGTCAGCCTCGTCCTCGCCCCACCCGTCGCCACGCGCCCATCGTGCGCACCCGGCGGACGAGCCGCGCGCCCACCCGTCCCCCGGCCCGCTCACCTGGCAGGCTGACTCCGTGATCGTGCGGACACCGGTGTCGCTGCCCCTCCACGTCGTCGTCGCCCCCGACAAGTTCAAGGGGTCGCTGACCGCCTCCGAGGTCGCCTCGCTCGTCGCCGCGGGCCTGCGCGCGGGCTTCGCCGCCGCGCGGCCGGCGGCACCCGAGGACGGACTGCGGGTGAGCGAGGTGCCCGTGGCCGACGGCGGTGAGGGCACCGTGGACGCCGCCGTCGCCGCCGGCTGGCGCGCGGTGACCGCCACCGTCGCGGGCCCCACCGGCGCACCCGTGCGCGCCGCGTGGGCGCGGGAGGAGGCGGGCCCGGCCGCACTGGTGGAGCTGGCGCAGGCCTCCGGGCTGGACCGGCTGCCGGGGGGCGTGCGCGAGCCCCTGACCGCCACCTCGCGCGGCACCGGGGAACTGGTGCGGGCCGCGCTGGACGACGGTGCGCGCGAGGTCGTGCTGGCCGTCGGCGGCAGCGCCTGCACCGACGGCGGCGCCGGCCTGCTGGCGGCGCTGGGCGCCCGCCTGCTGGACGCCGACGGGCAGGACCTGCCCGACGGCGGCGGTGCGCTGGCCCGGCTGCACCGGGTGGACCTGGCGGGGCTGGACCCGCGGGTGCGCGAGGTGCGGTGGACCCTGGCCGCCGACGTGGACAACCCCCTGCTGGGCGAGCGGGGCGCGGCGGCGGTGTTCGGCCCCCAGAAGGGCGCCGACCCGGCACAGGTGGCCGCGCTGGACGCCGCACTGGCCCGCTTCGCCGACGCGCTGGCCGCCGCGGGCGCCCCCGACGCGCGCGAGGCCCCCGGCGCGGGGGCCGCCGGCGGCACCGGCCTGGTCGCCCTGGGCCTGCTGGGCGCGCGGCGGCGCCCCGGCGTCGAGGTCGTGCTGGACCTGGTGCGCTGGTCGGAGCGAGCCGCCGGCGCCGGCCTGGTCGTCACCGGGGAGGGGAGCTTCGACGAGCAGTCCCTGGGCGGCAAGACCCCGGTGGGCGTGGCCCGCGCGGCCGCCGCCCTCGGCGCGCCCGTCGTGGTGCTCAGCGGCCGGCGGACCCTGCCGGAGCAGCGCTGGCGGGCCGAGGGGTTCGCCGACGCGCGCGCCCTGACGGACGTCGAACCGGACACCGCTCGCTGCATCGCCGGTGCGGGCCCGCTGCTCGAGGGGCTGGCCCGCGCCCTGGGCGCCGAGCTGGCGTCCGCCGTCGGCTGAGCGCCGGCAGGTCCCTCAGGACGGCTGGCAGGTGGGGCACCAGAACAGGTGCCGGGCCACCATCTGCGCGTGCTGCACGGGGGTGCCGCACACCCGGCACGGCTGCCCGCCGCGCC
The DNA here is from genome assembly GCF_050871845.1 of Kineococcus arenarius subsp. arenarius. Lineage (NCBI taxonomy): Bacteria > Bacillati > Actinomycetota > Actinomycetes > Kineosporiales > Kineosporiaceae > Kineococcus > Kineococcus arenarius. The sequence goes on along the minus strand of NZ_JBJLSE010000075.1, from coordinate 17,964 downwards.
GGTAGACGTAGAAGCGGTCCTCCTCCGACGGCGCGCCGCGCGGGTTCGAGCGGTGCGCCGGGCGGGTGGTGACGATGCGCCCGGTGCGCACGTCCGTGCGCAGCAGGCGCACCGCGTCGGCCCACACCGCGTCCCACTCCTCGCGGCTCACCGCGCGGCCGGGCCGGTACGGGTCGACGCCCGCGCGGAAGAGCAGTTCGGCGCGGTAGATGGTGCCCAGCCCCGCCACCACCTCCTGCTGCATGAGCAGCGCGCCGACCGCGACCCGCGAGCGGTGCACGGCCGCGAAGGCCCGCTCGGGGTCGGCGTCCGCGCGCAGCGGGTCCGCGCCCAGCCGGGCGTGCAGCTGCTCCGCGTCCGCCACGGTCAGCACCTCGCAGGCGTTGGGCCCGCGCAGGTCCGCCCAGCCGGTGGCGGCCACCAGGCGCGCGCGCACCGCGCCTCGCGGCTCCGGCGGCTCGCCGTCGCCGAGCGTCCACGTGCCGTACAGACCCAGGTGGACGTGCAGCACCCGGTCCTCGCCGAAGTCGGCGAGCAGGTGCTTGCCGTGCGCCTCCACCTCGCGCAGCACCCGCCCGTCCAGCAGGGCCGCCCCGTCGGCGAAGCGGCCCTGCGGGCTGCTCACGGCCAGGGGCTGCCCGCCGAAGCGCTCGCGCAGGACGCGGGCGTAGCGGTGGACGACGTTGCCCTCGGGCACGGCGCCGACCGGGTCAGCGCTGCGGCGCCGCCGGCAGCTCACCGGTGCGCGCGTACTCGGTGAGCATGTCGATGCGGCGCTGGTGGCGGGGGTCGCCGGAGAACGGCGTGGCCAGGAAGGCGTCGACGATCGCGGTCGCCTCCTCGAGGGTGTGCATGCGCGCGCCCACGCCCACGCACTGCGCGTCGTTGTGCTCGCGGGCCAGCTGCGCCGTCTGCACGGACCAGGCCAGGGCGCAGCGGATGCCGGGCACGGCGTTCGCGGCGATCTGCTCGCCGTTGCCGGAGCCGCCGATGACGACGCCCAGGCTGCCCGGCTCGGCGGCCACCGCGGCGGCCGCGGCCAGCACGAAGGGCGGGTAGTCGTCGACGGCGTCGTACTCGGCCGCGCCGTGGTCGACGACGTCGTGGCCCTGCTCGCGCAGGTGCGCCACGAGGTGCTGCTTGAGCTCGAAGCCGGCGTGGTCGGTGCCGATGTGGACGCGCATGGCGACAGCTTGGCAGGCCCGTCCGGCACCGGCTCGCCGGGTCCCGCGGGCTGCCGGGGCCCGGCGCGCCGGGCGCCTCAGTCGAAGACGGGGCCCTGCGTGCGGGTGCGCTTGAGCTCGAAGAAGCCCGGCGTGCGGGCCACGAGCAGGCAGCCGTCCCACAGCTTCCCGGCGTCCTCGCCCTTGGGGGCGGGGGTGACGACGGGGCCGAAGAAGGCGGTGCCCTCGAACGCCACGACGGGGGTGCCGACGTCCTCGCCGACCAGGGAGATGCCCTCGGTGTGCGAGGCGCGCAGCTGCGCGTCGTAGGTCTCGGTGCCCGCGGCGGCCGCCAGGTCGGCGGGCAGGCCCACCTCGTCCAGGGCCTGCGCGATCACCTCGTCGAAGTCCTTGTTCCCGCCGGGGTGGATGCGGGTGCCCATGGCCGTGTAGAGCGGCAGGACCACCTCCTCGCCGTGCAGGGCGCGGGCGGCGGTCACCACGCGCACCGGGCCCCACCCGCGGTCCATCAGGTCGCGGTACTCCGGCGGCAGGTCCCTGCCCTCGTTGAGCACCGACAGGCTCATCACGTGCCAGCGGACGGTGACGTCCCGGACCCGTTCCACCTCGAGCATCCAGCGCGAGGTCATCCAGGCCCAGGGGCACAGCGGGTCGAACCAGAAGTCGGCGCTGTCCTTGGCGGGGGTGGTCGTCATGGCGCCATCCTGCCCCGCCCGCCGGGGTGCGGCCACGTCGCGGCGGGCGGGGAAACCGGCGGTCGCGGTGTCGGCGCGGCGTGGCAGAGTGGCGCGCGGCTGGACGAGGGGCCGCCTCCCCAGCGCACCCGGTGGACCGGAAGGACGTGGACGTGCCCGGCGAGAACCTGACGCGCGAGGAGGCCCGCGCCCGCGCGGAGCTCGTGCAGGTCGACACCTACGACGTGCAGCTGGACCTCACGACGGGGCCGGAGGTGTTCCGCTCGGTCACGACCGCCCGCTTCAGCGCCCGCGAGGGCGCGTCGACCTTCATCGACCTCATCAGCGCCGCCGTGCACGAGGTGACCCTCAACGGGCGCGCCCTGGACCCGGCGGCCGTCGGCGACGGCGTGCGGCTGCAGCTGGACGGCCTGGCCGAGGACAACGAGCTGCGCGTGGTGGCCGACTGCCGGTACATGAACACCGGCGAGGGCCTGCACCGGTTCGTCGACCCCGTCGACGACGAGGTGTACCTCTACACGCAGTTCGAGGTCGCCGACTCCCGCCGCGTGTTCGCCGTGTTCGAGCAGCCCGACCTCAAGGCCGCGTTCACGTTCACCGTGACCGCGCCGGCGCACTGGCGGGTGATCTCCGGTGCCCCCGTCGCCTCCACCGAGGAGGTGGACGCCGGACGCCGCTGGCGCTTCGAGCCGACGCCGCGGTTGTCCAGCTACGTCACCGCCGTCATCGCCGGTCCCTACGAGGGGTCGGAGGACTCCCTCGTCTCCTCCGACGGGCGCACGATCCCGCTGGGCGTGTACTGCCGCCGCTCCCTGGTCGAGCACCTCGACGCGCACAACGTCGTCGCCGCCACGAAGGCCGGTTTCGAGTTCTACGAGCGCGAGTTCGAGGCGCCGTACCCCTTCGCCAAGTACGACCAGGTGTTCGTGCCGGAGTTCAACGCCGGGGCGATGGAGAACGCCGGTGCGGTGACGTTCGTGGAGAGCTACGTCTTCCGCTCCAAGGTGCCGCGGGCCACCGTCGAGCGCCGCGTGGTGACGGTCCTGCACGAGCTGGCGCACATGTGGTTCGGCGACCTGGTGACCATGCGCTGGTGGAACGACCTGTGGCTGAACGAGTCCTTCGCGGAGTTCGCCAGCACCCTGGCGGCGGCCGAGGCCACCGAGTGGAAGGGCGCCTGGACGACCTTCAACTCCCTGGAGAAGTCCTGGGCGTACCGCCAGGACCAGCTGCCCACGACCCACCCGATCGTCGCGGAGATCAACGACCTCGAGGACGTCGAGGTGAACTTCGACGGCATCACCTACGCGAAGGGCGCCAGCGTCCTCAAGCAGCTCGTCGCCTACGTCGGGCGCGAGGAGTTCCTCGCCGGCGTGCGCGCCTACTTCCGCCGCCACGCCTGGGGCAACACCGAGCTGGTGGACCTGCTGCGCGAGCTGGAGGCGACCTCCGGCCGCGACCTGGGCGCCTGGTCGCGCGAGTGGCTGGAGACCGCCGGCGTGGCGACGCTGCGCCCGGTGCTCCAGACGGACGCCGACGGCACCATCACCTCCGCGGTGCTGCGCCAGGAGGCCCCGGCCGAGCACCCGCACCTGCGCGCCCACCGCCTGGCCGTCGGCTGCTACGACCTCGTCGACGGGACGCTGCAGCGCACGCACCGCCTGGAGATCGACGCGGCCGGGGAGAGCACCGAGCTGACCGGCCTGCTCGGTCGCCGGCGCCCGGACCTGCTGCTGGTCAACGACGACGACCTCGCCTACGCGAAGATCCGCCTGGACGAGGCGTCGATGGCGACCGCGCTGGAGCACCTCGACGCGTTCACCGAGTCCCTGCCCCGCTCGCTGGTCGCCGCGGCGCTGTGGGACATGACCCGCGACGGCGAGCTCGCCGCGCGCGACTACGTCGACCTGCTGCTGGGCACCCTGCTGCCGGGGAACGCGGCCCGCGCGGACTCCACGGTGGCGCTGGTGCTGCTGCGCCAGCTCTCCACCACCGTCGAGCTGTACACCGCCCCCGCCCGCCGCGAGGAGGTCGAGGCCCGCACCGCCGAGGCGCTGCTGGGGATGCTGCGCTCGGCCGCCCCGGGCAGCGACGTGCAGCTGCAGTTCGCACGGGCGTTCGCCTCCTTCGCGCGCAGCGAGGAGCACCTGGCGGTGGTGCGGGGCCTGTACGAGGGCACCGCCGGCATCGAGGGCCTCGAGGTCGACGCGGACATGCGCTGGGCGCTGCTGACCTCCCTGGTCGCCGGCGGCGCCGCCGACGCCGCGGCCGTGGACGCCGAACTGGCCCGCGACGCCACCGCGACGGGCCAGCGCTCGGCCGCCGCGGCCCGCGCGGCGCTGCCCACCGCGCAGGCCAAGCGCTCCGCGTGGGCCGACGTGGTGGAGCGCGGCACGCTGCCCAATGCCGTGCAGGCCTCGGTCATCGCGGGCTTCGGGCGCGTGCACGACCACGAACTGCTGCGGCCGTTCGTCGAGCCGTACTTCGACGCGCTGCGCACCGTGTGGGCCGAGCGCACCAACGAGATGGCGCAGCAGGTCGTCACCGGGCTCTACCCGCTGCTGCTGGCCGACGCCGACCTGCTGGAGCGCACCGACGCCTGGCTGGCCGGGGCCCAGGACGCCCCGCCGGCGCTGCGGCGCCTGGTGCTGGAGAACCGCGACGGGGTGGCGCGCGCCCTGCGCGCGCAGGAGCGCGACGCGCGCTGACGCGCCCGGCGAGGGGGTCGGCGAGGAGGCCGCGCCCGCCCCCTCGCCCGCTCACAGCAGGACGGCGACCGGGGGCGCGTCCTTGCGCGGGCGCCCGCGACCGCGCTTGTAGGCGACGGGGACGCCGTCGACGAAGAGCTGCCCGCCCCAGACGCCGGCCGGCTCGCGGCGCTCCAGCGCACCGGCGAGGCAGGCCGCCCGCACCGGGCACGCGGCGCACAGCGCCTTCGCGCGCTGCACCTGCTCACGCTCCTCCGCGGAGAACAGGTCGGCGGGTGCGGGGCGGGTCGTCGAGCTGGACGGGACCGGGACGAGGGCTGTTGCCGACACGGTCGGGAGCCTGCCGAGAGCCACCGCGCCGCAGCCGGTCGCGGGCGGTCGGACCGCTGCAAGGACCCAGGTGCAAGGACCCGGGTGCAGGCTGGCGCAGCCGGCACCGGGAGGGCCCGTGGGACGGGCGGACCGGGGGACCGCCCGTCCCGGCCGGCGTCAGCGGGCGCCGGGGGCGCCGCCGGCTCCGGGCCCGTGGTCCGCGCGCACGGCGGCGTCCACCACCCGCGCGAGGGACCGCGCTCGGGTGTCGGCGGGCAGGTCGTCCAGGAGGACGACCTCGCCGTCGGGGCCGGTCAGCGGCATCTTCCAGTTCGGGTGCTCCAGGGCGGTCCCCGGCTGGTTCTGGGTGCGGCGGTCGCCGACCGCGTCGACGAGGGAGACGCCGACCATCAGCGAGGGGGCCAGGGCGAGGTAGCGGTGCAGCGCCTCCACGGTCTCCTGCTCCCCGGCGCCCTCGGCCAGCAGGCCCCGCTCGCGCACCAGGCCCAGGATGCGGTCCTGCTCGGCCTGGTCGCGGCGGCGCTCCTCCTCGACGGGGCGGGTCAGCAGCCCGAGCCGGTCGCGCAGCGCGACGTGCTCCTGCGCCAGGTACCCGGCGGTGGGCGGCAGGTCGTGCACGGTGACGCTGGCCAGCGCCAGCTCGCGGTAGTCCTCCGGCGAGCGGGGCTCGGCGCCGTCGTACTCGAACCACAGCACGGCGCTGCCCAGGACACCGCGCTCGGCGAGGTACTCGCGCACCCACGGCTCGACGGTGCCGAGGTCCTCGCCGACGACGACCGCCCCGGCGCGGTGGGCCTCCAGGGCGAGGATCCCGATGAGCGCCTCGTGGTCCAGGCGCACGTAGGTGCCCTCGGAGGCGGGCGCCCCCTGCGGGATCCACCACAGCCGGAACAGGCCCAGGACGTGGTCGACGCGCAGGCCGCCGGCGTGCCGCAGGATCGTGCGGACCATGTCGCGGAACGGCGCGTACGCCTGCTCGGCGAGCCGGTCGGGGCGCCAGGGGGGCTGGCTCCAGTCCTGACCCTGCTGGTTGAAGGCGTCCGGCGGGGCGCCGACGGTGACGCCGTGGGCGAGGGCGTCGCCCAGCGACCACACGTCCGCGCCGTCGGGGTGGACGCCGACGGCGAGGTCGTGGACGATGCCGGGCCCGGTGCCGGCCGCCGTCGCCAGGTCCTGGGCGGTGCGCAGCTGCTCGTCGCACTGCCACTGCAGCCAGCGGTGGAACTCGACGCGCTCGGCGAGCTCGTCCAGGGCACCGGAGCCGGCGGCGGCCGCGGGCGTGGCGACCTCCTCGGGCCAGTCCGCGACGGGCAGCCCGTGGCGCTCGGCGAGGGCGCACCAGGCGGCGAAGTCGGTCAGGCCGGGGTCCTCGTCGGCCACGTAGCGGCGGAACGCGGCCTCGCGGGCGGGGGTGCGCCCCTGCCGGAAGACGATCTCGAGCGCCTCCCGCTTGGCGGCCCACACCGCGTCGCGGTCGATCTCGCCGGGGTCGGTGTTGGACGGGCGGCACCCGGCGGCCAGCCGTTCCACGGCGGCGCGGTCGGCGGGCGCCAGGTAGGCGACCTCGTGCACGTCCTCCACCCGCAGGTACACCGGGTTCACGAAGCGGCGCGTGGTCGGCAGGTACGGGGAGGGTTCCATGGGCGGCACCGGCGAGGCGGCGGCCAGCGGGTTGACCAGGACCCACCCGGCGCCCTGCTCCGCGGCGTACGAGGACAGCTCCCCCAGGTCCGCGAGGTCGCCGATGCCCCACGATCGCGAGGACCGCACCGAGTACAGCTGCGTCTGGTAGCCCCAGCTGCGGCCGCTCTGCAGCGCCGGGGGCAGTTCCAGGACGTCGGGGGTGACGACGAGGGGGCAGGTGGCGTCCCCGGAGGGGGTGTGCGCGCGCAGCACGTGCCAGCCCAGGGGCAGGTCGTCGGGCACCTCGAAGGTGGCGCGGCCGGTGAGCCGGCCGTCGACGCGCACCGGGTCCACCCAGCGGTCCACCTGGCGCAGCGCTGCCCAGCCGCCGTCCTCCAGCTGCACGACCAGCTCCAGGGGATCGCCGTGCGGGACGTGCACGGGCACCTGGTGGGCGCGCCCCTCCCGGGCCACCACGACCGGCGGCAGGGTGCGCCGCCACGGCCGCAGCTTCACCTCGTGCAGAGCCTCGTCGAGCGCCGCGGGCCCCGACACGTCCAGGCCCATGGCGGTGAGCACCGCCTCGATCGTGGAGCGGCGGACGGCGCTCTCCCGGCCCTGCCAGTCGGTGAAGCGGGTGGCGACGCCGCAGGCGGCGGCCAGCTCCAGCAGCTGGGGGGCGGGGCGGTCCTCGGGGGCGGCGCTGGGGGTGTCGGACGGCACGGCGCCGACTCTGCCACGCGGCGTGCCTCCCGGCCCGTCCACACGCTCCCCGCCGCGGGTCCATCCCGCTCGTCCACGCGGCACCGGCGCGGCGCGGTGCACGCGGTGCCTAGGGTGGACGCCCATGAGCACCCCCGCGGTCGGCCCGTCGAGCACCCCCGGCAGCGTCCCGCCCGCTCCGCGCCTGGACCTCGTGGAGCACCTGCACGGGGTGGCCGTGGCGGACCCGTACCGGTGGCTGGAGGACCCCGACGACCCGCGCACCCGCGAGTGGTCCGCGTGGCAGGACGCGGCGTGGGAGCGCTTCGCGGCCGCGCTGCCCGGCCGCGAGCGCGTGGAGCGGCGGGTGCGGGAACTGCTGTCGACCGGCGCGGTGGGCTCACCGGTCCACCGGGGTGAGCGGGTGTTCCGCAGCCGACGCGACCCCGGCGCTGAGCACGCGGTGCTGCGGGTGGTCGACGCCCCCGGCGCGCCGGAGCGGGTGCTGGTGGACCCGGTGGCGCTGGACCCCTCGGGCACCACGACCCTGGACTCCTGGCGGCCCAGCGTCGAGGGCGACCTGCTGGCGTACCAGGTCTCCGAGGGCGGCAGCGAGGAGAGCGTCCTGCGGGTGCTGGACGTCGCCACCGGCGAGGTCGTGGACGGGCCGCTGGACCGGGCCCGCTACTCCCCCGTCGCCTGGCTGCCCGCCCGCGAGGGCGAGCCGCGGGCCTTCTACTACGTGCGCCGCCTGCCGCCGGAGGCGGTGCCGGAGGCCGAGCGCCAGTACCACCGGCGCGTCTACCTGCACCGGGTGGGCACCGACCCCGCCACCGACGTGGAGGTGTTCGGCGCGGGGATGTCGATGACGAACTACTACGGCGCGTGGACGTCGCGCGACGGGCGCTGGCTGGTGCTCAGCGCCTCCGACGGCACCGCCCCGCGCAACGACGTGTGGATCGCGGACCTGTCGGCGTCGTCGCCGCAGGAGCCCGTGCTGCGCGAGGTCGTCACCGGCGTGGACGCGCAGACGAGCGCCTGGGTGGGCCGCGACGGGCGGCTGTACCTGCTGACCGACCTGGACGCGCCGCGCGGTCGCCTGGCGGTGGCCGACCCCGCCGACCCGGGGGTGGCGAACTGGCGCGAGCTGGTGCCGCAGTCGGACGACGCGCTGCTGGAGGACGTCGCCGTCCTGGACGGCCCCGAGCTGGACGCGCCGCTGCTCGTGGCGGGCTGGACCCGGCACGCCGTCTCCTCCCTGACGGTGCACGAGCTGGCGACGGGCCGGCGGCGAGAGGGCGCCGCGGGAACGGTCGAGCTGCCGGGCGCGGGCTCGGCGGGTGGCCTGGTGACCCGCCCGGACGGCGGGCACGAGGTGTGGTTCGGCTACACGGACACCACCACGCCCACGCACGTGCACCGCTACGACGCCCGCGACGGCTCCCTGACCCTGGACGCGGCGCCGCCCGGTGCGGTGCGGGTGCCCCCGGTGACCAGCCGGCTGCTGGAGTACCGCAGCGACGACGGCACCACGGTGCGGCTGCAGCTGACGGTGCGCACCGACGCGCTCGACGAGGACGGCCGGCCCCGCGAGGCCGCCCCGGCGATCCTGTACGGCTACGGCGGTTTCGGCATCAGCCTGTCCCCGCACTACGCCCCCGACGCCCTGGCGTGGGTGGAGGCCGGCGGCGTGTACGCCGTGGCCAACCTGCGCGGCGGCGGCGAGGAGGGCGAGGACTGGCACCGGGCCGGGATGCGCGAGCACAAGCAGCACGTCTTCGACGACTTCCACGCCGCGGCCCGCTTCCTCGTCGAGCAGGGCTGGACGACGCACGCGCAGCTGTGCGTGCACGGCGGCTCCAACGGCGGCCTGCTCGTGGGCGCGGCGCTGACCCAGCAGCCGCAGCTGTTCGCCGCGGTGGTGTGCTCGGCCCCGCTGCTGGACATGGTGCGCTACGAGCAGCACGGGCTGGGCGCCACCTGGAACGACGAGTACGGCTCGGCGGCCGTGGCGGAGGAGTTCGGCTGGCTGCTGTCGTACTCGCCGTACCACCGCGTCGTGGAGGGCACCGCGTACCCGGCGGTGCTGTTCACCGTGTTCGACGGCGACTCCCGGGTGGACCCGCTGCACGCGCGCAAGCTGTGCGCCGCCCTGCAGCACGCCACCTCCTCCGGGCGGCCGGTGCTGCTGCGCCGGGAGGGTGACGTCGGGCACGGCGCCCGCTCGGTCTCGCGCAGCGCGGGCCTGGTGCGCGACACCCTGGCGTTCGCCGCGGCCGCCACCGGCCTCGACCTGAGCTGACGGCCGCCGCACCACCCCGATGACGCCGACGACGAACCCCGCTGGAAGGAACCTGGACCTCCTGTGAACGACGCCCTGTCCGCCGTGCTGGGAACCGACACGAGCGAGGCCACCGAAGCCGCGTCCGAGACGGCCGGCGAGGTCGCGCAGTTCCTGCTCGACAAGCCCCTGAAGATCCTCATCGTCCTGGTCGTCTGCTTCGTGGCGCGGTACCTGCTGCTGCGGCTCATCGGCCGGGTCGCCACCGGCATCGCCACCGGCGCCAGCCGCCTCGGCGGGCGCGGCGCCAAGCGGCACGGGCTGCTGGAGTCCTCCCCGCTGCTCAACGAACGCCGCGAGCAGCGCGCGGGGACCATCGCCTCGGTCCTCAAGAGCGCCACCACGCTGGTGCTGGGCATCGCGGCGGCCATGTCCGTCCTGGACATCGTGGGCGTGTCCATCGCCCCGTTCCTGGCCTCCGCCGGGATCGCCGGCGTCGCCATCGGCTTCGGCGCCCAGGCGCTGGTGAAGGACTTCCTGTCCGGGTTCTTCATGCTCGCCGAGGACCAGTACGGCGTCGGCGACGTCGTCGACCTGGGCGACGCCTCCGGCACCGTGGAGGCGGTGGGCCTGCGGGTGACGAGGCTGCGCGACGTGCAAGGCACCGTCTGGTACGTGCGCAACGGCGAGATCATCCGCGTCGGCAACCAGAGCCAGGGCTGGGCGCGCGCCGTCCTGGACGTGTCCGTCGCCTACGGCGCCGACGTCACGCACGTCCAGGAGGTCATGCAGCGCGTGGGCGACGCGCTCGCCGAGGAGCACGACTGGAAGCCGCTGGTGCTGGAGCGCCCAGAGGTGTGGGGCGTGGAGCAGATGGCCGCCGACGCGATCGTGCTGCGGCTGGTGGTCAAGACCGCACCGCTGCAGCAGTGGGCCGTGCAGCGCGAGTTGCGCCTGCGCATCAAGGCCGCGTTCGACGCCGAGGGCATCGAGTTCCCCTTCCCGCAGCGCACCGTGTGGCTGCGGAACGACGACGAGCGCCCGCAGCGGTCGAAGCGGCGCGGCTCGGTGGACCCGGCCGCGGCGGCGGGTTCGCACCCGCCGCCGCGCAGCGAGGCGGACGTCTCCGCGGAGACGACGGCGGACGTGGACCCGGAGTCGGTGCGTCGGGGGGTGTGACCCCGTCGTCGGGGTTGCGCCCGGGTGGTGGGGCGCCCCGGCCTCCGGGCTCTCCGCCCGCTGCCCGGTGCACCACCTCACCGGGGTGGGTGTGGCGGGCTCCGGACGCCCGGCGACCGGAGCACCCCACCACCCTTCGACCTCACCGCTCGTGGGGGCCCCGGCCCCAGCGACATCGCAGCGCGAGGAGGGAGGCGGCGGGTGCGGAGGCCGGCGTCCGGAGCCCGCCCGGCGCACCCCGGCGAGGTGGTGCACCCGGTAGCGGGCGGAGAGCCGGCCGCAGCACCCGCCGACGCCCGCACCCCGGCGACCACGGCCCCGCACCCCGGTGACCACGGAGATGGACCGGCTCGCCGGACGGGCACCCCGCACCCACACTGACGACGTGCACGACGACACCACCCCCACGTCCGGCCCGCCGGGAGCCGCGCACGAGGTCGGCGACGGCGCCGGCCGGCTGGCCCTGGTGACCGGCGTCAGCGGCTACATCGGCGGCCGGCTGGTCCCCGAGCTGCTGGCGGCGGGGTTCCGGGTGCGGGCGGTGGCGCGGCGGCCGGAGGTGCTGCGGGACCGCCCGTGGATCGGGGACGTGGAGGTGGTGCGCGCCGACGCCTCCGACGCCGGGGCGATCGCCGAGGCGCTGCGCGGGGTGGACGTCGCCTACTACCTGATCCACGCCATGAGCGGCGGCGGGTCGTTCTCCGCGAAGGACCGCCGCACCGCCCGGACGTTCGCGCGCGCCGCCGCCGCGCAGCGGGTGGGCCGGGTGGTGTACCTGGGGGGCCTGTACCCGGAGGACGAGGAGCTGTCGACGCACCTGGAGTCGCGGCGGGAGGTCGGGGAGATCCTGCTGGACTCCCCCGTGCCCACGACGGTGCTGCGCGCGGCCGTCATCCTGGGCTCGGGGTCGGCGAGCTTCGAGATGGTGCGCTACCTGACCGAGCGGCTGCCGGTGATGGTGTGCCCGAAGTGGGTGAGCAACCGCATCCAGCCCATCGCGGTGCGCGACGTGCTGCGGTACCTGGTGGGCTCGGCGGACATGTCGCCGGAGGTGAACCGGGCCTTCGACGTCGGCGGCCCGGACGTGCTGACGTACCTGGACATGATGCGCGGCTACGCCGAGGTCGCGGGGCTGCCGAAGCGGCGCGTGCTGCCCGTGGACGTGATGTCCCCGCGGCTGTCCAGCCACTGGGTGGGCGTGGTGACCCCGGTGCCCAAGCAGATCGCCCGGCCGCTGGTGGAGAGCCTCGTGCACGAGGTCGTGTGCAAGGAGCACGACATCGCCCGGTACGTGCCGGACCCGCCGGAGGGTCTGCTCGGCTTCCGCGAGGCGGTGCGGCTGGCGCTGCAGCGGGTGCAGGAGGCGAACGTCGCCACCCGGTGGAGCTCCGCGTCCCTGCCCGGCGCCCCCAGCGACCCGCTGCCCTCGGACCCGGACTGGGCCGGGGGCAACCTGTACGTGGACGAGCGCACCACCGTGGTCGACGCCCCCGCGCACGTGCTGTGGCGGGTGCTGGAGGGCATCGGCGGTGAGCGGGGCTGGTACTCGTGGCCGATGGCGTGGGCGCTGCGCGGGCTGATGGACCGCTTCTCCGGCGGCCCGGGGCTGCGCCGCGGCCGGCGCGACCCGCACCACCTCATGGTGGGCGACGCGGTGGACTGGTGGCGCGTGGAGGAGCGCGAGGAGGACCGGCTGCTGCGGCTGCGGGCGGAGATGCGCCTGCCGGGCCTGGCGTGGCTGGACCTGCGGGTGGAGGCCGACCCGGTGGGGCGCACGCTGTTCCGGCAGCGGGCCCTGTTCCACCCCAAGGGCCTGGCCGGTCAGGCGTACTGGGCGGCGATCAGCCCGTTCCACGAGGTCGTGTTCGGCGGGATGCAGCGCAACGTGAAGGAAGCCGCGGAGGCCGCCGCCCGCGAGGCGCCGGCAGGGGCGACACTGGTGCGGTGAGCCCCGACCTGCCACTCGTCCGACCGCAGAACCTCATCGGCCGCAAGCCCGCCGGCCCCGACGGCGGCACGATCAGCTTCTACGAGGAGGTCGGCGGCCACGAGACCTTCGTGCGCCTGGTGGACGTCTTCTACGACGGCGTGGCCGCCGACGAGGGGCTGCGTCCCATGTACCCCGAGGAGGACCTTGGGCCCGCCAAGGAGCGGCTGCGGATGTTCCTGGAGCAGTACTGGGGCGGACCCACCACCTACTCCGAGCAGCGCGGGCACCCGCGGCTGCGCATGCGGCACGCCTCCTTCAAGGTCAACCCCGACGCCCGCGACCGCTGGCTGACGCACATGCGCGCGGCGGTCGACTCCCTGGAGCTGCCGCCGGCGCAGCAGGGCCTGCTGTGGGACTACCTGGAGCGGGCGGCGCACAGCATGCTCAACACGTTCGACGACTGATCCCGGGACGGTTCAGGCGGCTCCGCGCGGGTTCGCGTCCGGGGTCGGCTCAGAGCCCGGGCGGCGGGGAGCTCCTCCGCCGGGCTCTCCGCCCGCTACCGGGTGCACCACCTCGGCCCGACGCGTCGGGCGGGCTCCGGACGCCCGGCTGCGGAGTTCCCCACCACCCTCCAGGGGCACCTGCTGCGGTGGTCCCGGATCCGGGGACACCGCTGTGCACGGTGGGTCGGTGGCGGGTGCGTAGGCCGGCGTCCGGAGCCCGCCCAGCGCACCCGGGCGAGGCGGTGCACCCGGCAGCGGGCGGAGAGCCGGCCGCAGCACCCGCCACCGGCCCACCACCCCGACCACTCGACGCCGAGACCGGGCGCCCCGGCGTCAGCCCCGCGGAACGGCCAGGCTGAGGGCGACGTCGCCGTGCGGGTCGGTCCACCAGCGCGCCAGGTCGAGCCCGGCGGCGTCCAGCTCGGCGGTGACGGTCTCGCGGCGGAACTTGCTGGACACCTCGGTGAGCACCTCCTCGCCCGCGGCGAACCGCACGGTGAGGTCCAGGGCGGGCAGGTGCACGGTCAACGCGCGGCGGGCGCGCAAGCGCATCTCGACGCGCTCGTGCTCGGGCACCCACGCGGCGACGTGCTCGAAGTCCCCCGGGTCGACGTCGGCGCCCAGCTCCCGGCGCAGGACGTGCAGGACGTTCTTGTTGAACTCGGCGGTGACGCCGGTGGCGTCGTCGTAGGCGGAGATCAGGCGGGCGGTGTCCTTGACGAGGTCGGTGCCGAGCAGGAGGGCGTCACCGGGAGCGAGGGTGGCGGCGAGGTCCCGCAGGAACCGGGCGCGAGGGCCCGGTTCGAGGTTGCCGATCGTGGACCCGAGGAACGCCACGAGGCGCCGGCCGCCGCGCGGCAGGCGGTCCAGGTGGTGCTCGAAGTCGCCGACGACGGCGTGCACGGCGACGCCGGGGTGCTCGGCGGCGACGGCGGTGCCCGCTTCGCCGAGCACGACGCCGTCGACGTCGAAGGGCACGAACCGGCGCAGCGTGCCGGCATCGGCGAGGGCCGCCAGCAGCACGCGGGTCTTCTCGCTGGTGCCGCTGCCCAGTTCCACGAGGGTGTCGGCGCCGCTGGCGGCGGCCACCTCCCCGGCGACCAGTTCGAGGAGCTCGCGCTCGCGGCGCGTGGGGTAGTACTCCGGCAGCCGGGTGATCTCGTCGAACAGGCGGCTGCCGCGCTCGTCGTAGAACCACTTGGGCGGCAGGGTCTTCGGGGTGCTCGTCAGGCCGGCGCGGACGTCGCGGCGCAGGGCGGCGTCGAGCACGTCCGGGGTGAGGTGCCGCTCGACGACGAGGGGCAGCGCGTCGGTGGCGGGGGTGGTGCTCACGGGGCCTCCAGCGGGGTCAGCTCGACGCCGTCGGGCGTCACGGTCACGAGGGTGCGGTCGGGGACGTCGCACCAGGCGGGGTCGTCGTCGAAGGGTTCGCTGGCGAGCGCGACGCCGTCGGGGGTGCGCAGGACGCTGAGGGTGTCGCCCCAGGCGGTGGCGAGCAGCCGCTCGCCGTCGGTGGCCAGGACGTTGAGGCGGGCGCCGGGGTCGGCGGCACCGGCGGCGACAATGCGGCCAGCCAGTTCCTCCGGGGCGGCGAGCAGGTGGGCGGCGAGCACGGCGCTGTCGCACACGGACTCCGCCGCGGGCCACGCCCCGGCGGGCAGGACGGCGCGGTCCACGACGCCGTTGTGGGACAGCAGCCAGCGACCGCGCGCGAAGGGGGCGCAGGCGCTCTCGTCGGCGGGCATGCCGACGGTGGCGTCACGCACGGCGGCGAGCACGCACCCGGAGGCGACGTGCGGGGCGACGGAGGTCAGCGACGCCTCCGCCCACATCGGCCGCGAGGAGCGCCAGCGGGCGGGTTCGGGCCGGGCGGGGCTGTACCAGCCGACGCCCCACCCGTCGGCGTTGACGGTGCCGTGGACCTGCCGGCGCGGTTCCCAGCTCTGGTGCAGCAGGCCGTGCTCGGGTTCCAGCAGCAGTTCCGCGAGGGTGCGCGGGGCGCCGAGCCAGGCGACGTGACGGCACACTCAGGCGTCCCAGGCCAGGCGCACACCGGTGAAGATCTGCCGCCTGATCGGGTGGTCCCAGTTGCGGAACGAGGGACGCACCGCACCGGCGGCGGTGGACCACGCGCCGCCGCGCAGCACGCGGTAGCGGCCGTCGAAGAACGGCGCGGAGTAGTCCGCGTAGAGCATCGCGGAGAACCCCGGCCACGGCGCGAAGACGGAACTCGTCCACTCCCACACGTCGCCCATCATCTGCTCGACGCCGTAGGCGGACGCGCCCGCGGGGTACGCGCCGACCTGGGCGGGGCCGAGGGCGGTGCCGCCGAGGTTCGCGCGCTCGGGCGTGGCCGGTCCGTCGCCCCACGGCCAGCGGCGGCGTCGGCCGGTGGCGGGGTCCCACGCGCAGGCCTTCTCCCACTCCACCTCGGTGGGCAGCCGGGCGCCGGCCCAGCGCGCGTACGCCTGCGCCTCGTGGAAGTCCACGTGCTGCACGGGTTCGGCGGGGTCGACGGCGCGCACGGCGCCGAACCGGCGCTGCGTCCACCACCCGGCACCGTCGGGTTCCCACGCCATCGGCGCGCGCAGGCCGGCCGCGACGCGGTGCGACCACCCCTCGGGCGTCCACAGCCGCGGGTCGTCGTAGCCGCCGGCGACCACGAAGGCGGCCCACTCGCCGTTGGTGACGGGGACGCGGGCGATGCGGAACGCCGGCACGTGCACCTCGTGCTGGGGCAGCTCGTTGTCCAGCGCCCACGGTTCGGCGGCCGGGTCGGCGCCCAGGGGGAACGGGCCGGCCGGGACCAGGACGGCGTCGGCGGGCACGGGCCGCCCCGGCGGGGTGGGGGCCGGGGCGAGGAGGGGGTCGCCGGCGCGCAGGTTGTGGGTGGCGAGCATGGTCTCGCCGTGCTGGAACTCGTGCTGGGCGACCATGCCGGCGGCGAAGTGCGCGTCGTCGGGGTCGGCCCGCTCCAGCGCGTCCAGCACGCGCCCGCGCACCTCGGCCAGGGCCCGGCGGGAGGTGGCCGGGTCCAGCAGGGGCAGTTGCGTGCGGGTGGCGCGGGGGTGCTCGAAGGCGTCGTAGAGGCAGGCGATCGCGGGGTGGAAGACGGGGTCGCGGTCGGGGTCGGCGGCCTGCAGCAGCCACTGCTCCTCCTGCTGGCCGACGTGCGCGAGGTCCCACACGAGCGGGCTCATCAACGGGGAGTGCTGGGCGGTCAGTTCGGTGTCGTCCGCCTCGGTGAGGGCCAGGGTGGTGCGGCGGGCGGAGCCCAGGGCGGCCACGGCCGCCTCGAACCCCGCCGCCTCGAACCCGGGGGCGGTGCGGGTGGTCGTCGGCGTGTCGGTCATCGCAGCTCCTCCGCGGTCAGGCAGCCGGTCGGCCCGTCGCGGCGGGCCCGGTGAAGGACGAGGTCGGCCGGGTGGCGCCCGGCGTCCAGCAGGTCGGCCCACGCCTCGGCGCAGCCGCGCAGGGCGGCGGGCACGGCGGGCAGGGCGGCGTCGAGGAGACCGCGGGCGGCGCCGGCGGCGTCGGGGCCGAACTCGTCCACGACGGCGGCGGCCGCGTCGGCGGCGCGCTGGTCGTCGACGACGGCCGCGACCACGGCGGCCAGGCCGGGCCAGCAGTCGGCGGGCACGGCGTCCAGGACGCGCAGCTCGAGGAACCCGCGCAGCCGCACCGGCGGCCACAGGGTGCTCAGGTGCAGGTCGACGTCGTCGGCGGTGGGTGGGCGCCCGTGCAGCAGCCGTCGCCCGCTCGCCCACTCGGCGAGGGTCACGGGCTCGAGCACCGGGCGGCAGGGGGCGTCCTCGCCGTCGCGCACGAGCATGACGGGCGCGGCGAGGGCGAAGTCGGCCCACTCCCCCGCCGGGTCGGGCCCGCCGGTGCCGTCGGCGGGGCGCGTGCAGCGGCCGGGCTCGAGGCGGCGCCACACGCCCTGGCGGGTGGAGCGGGTGCCGTCGGCGCGGCCGGCGAGCAGCGGGCTGCACGCGCCGAGGGCCGCGAGGGCGGGCAGCAGGCGGTGCAGGTGCGCCAGGCGCTGCGGCCACCGGTGGGCCGGGCCGGCGTCGAAGTTGACCTGCAGGGAGGCGGTGGAGCACATCATCGCGGCGCCGTCGGCGGCGTGGCCGACGGCGGTGAAGTGCTGCTCCATCGCCGCGTAGCGGGAGCCCGGGTTGACGCGCTCGGGCCTGCGCACGAGGTCGGTGCCGGTGCTCAGCAGGGCGATGCCGTCCGCGGCGAGGACCGCGTCGACGTGCGCGGCGTCGCGGCGCAGCGCCTCCACGGCGGCGACCACCCCCGGCAGCGGCGGGCTGGACAGCTCCACCTGGCCGCCGGGTTCGAGGGTGACGCGGCTGCCGGCGGGCGGGAGCACCC
This sequence comes from Kineococcus arenarius subsp. arenarius, assembly GCF_050871845.1. Lineage (NCBI taxonomy): Bacteria > Bacillati > Actinomycetota > Actinomycetes > Kineosporiales > Kineosporiaceae > Kineococcus > Kineococcus arenarius. The sequence goes on along the minus strand of NZ_JBJLSE010000075.1, from coordinate 443 downwards.
CGCGCAGCGCCCCGGTGAGGCGGTCCCACGGCACGCGGCGCAGCGGTTCGCGCAGGTCCACGGCGTGCCGTTCGAGCTCCAGGCCGACGGTCCCGACGGGGCCGTCGCGCAGCGCGCGGGCGGCGACGTGCTCGTGGGCGGCGGCGACGTCGAGGGGAGCGGCGAGCTCCCCGGCGTCGCCCCCGGCCACCTGCTCGACGGAGGACAGCACCGCTGTGGCCCCTTCCAGGTCCGGACCAGTTCCTGGCGGAACCGCGGGTCGGCGTGGGACCACCGAGGTGGCCTCGACGGGAGCCTGGCACGCCTCCCGGGCCCCGGCAAGTGGTCCCCCGCCCCCCCTCCCCGCCCCCTCCTCGGGGGGGGGGGGGGGGGGGTGGGGGGGGGGGGGGGGGGGGGGGGGGGGGGGGGGGGGGGGGGGGGGGGGGGGGGGGGGGGGGGGGGGG
>NZ_JBJLSE010000074.1:0-20491 GCF_050871845.1 Kineococcus arenarius subsp. arenarius | reverse complement strand
GTGTTCTTGCACGGTTGAGCGCTCAACCTCGCAAGATCACCGCGGGAGGAAGGGGCGGACGTGCGAGTCAGGCGGGGCGGGTGACGGCGGTCAGACGCACCGCGACGGTGACGTCCACGACCTCCGGCAGGGCGGCCAGGCGCTCGTCGAGGCCGTCGGCGTCGACGTGGTGGGCGCTGGGGCCCATGAGCACCAGGTCGCGCAGCGCCTCGCGCCCCAGCGGCCGCAGCACGCTCATCTCCCGCACGGCGGCCGGCGCGAAGCCGGCCAGCTCGGCCGCCAGGCGCTCGTCCTTGCGCTCGTCCACCCCGAGCATCCCCAGCACCGCGCGCACCTCGCCCAGGTGCGCCGGCAGCGGCGTGAGCACCACCCACGTCCCGCCGGGGCGCAGCACCCGGGTGACCTCCGCCGTCCCGCGCGGGGCGAACACGGTCGTCACCAGGTCCGCGCAGCCGTCGGCCAGGGGCAGCGGGCGCCACACGTCGGCGCCGACGGCCGCCGCCCGCGGGTGGGCGCGCGCGGCGCGGCGCAGGGCGGGTGCGGAGGTGTCCAGGCACACCCCGCCCGCGCCGGGCAGGGCGTCCAGGACGTGCGCGAGGTGGTACCCGGTGCCGCCGCCGACGTCGACGACCCGGCCGGCGCCGGGCACCAGCTCGGCGGCCAGCTGCGCCAGCGCGCCGGCCACCGGCGCGTAGTGCCCGGCGGCGAGGAAGCGCTCGCGGGCGGCGACCATGTCCGCGGTGTCGCCCGGGTGCGCGCGCCCGCCGCCGGTGAGGTTGACGTACCCCTGGCGGGCGAGGTCGGCGCTGTGCCCGGCGGGGCACACCAGCCGCCGCGCGTCCGCGGCGAGCGGCTGCCCGCACACGGGGCAGCGCAGCGCGGGCAGCGCCGCCAGCAGCGCGGCGGGCAGCGCCGCCGGGGAGGACGGGCGGGTGTCCAGGGCCCTCAGCGCTCGCGCTCGGCGGACCCGCCCAGCGGGTGCAGGCCGGTGAGGGCACCCACCCAGGAGGCCGGCACGCGCGCCAGCCGCTCGTCGTAGGCGCGCACGGTGGCGGCGTGGAAGGCGAGGTCCCCGGCCAGGCGGTGCTCGGCGTCGGCGATGGCGCGGCGGGTCCGGTCGTCGGGCTGCCCGTCGGCGTGCAGGGACAGCTCGGCCAGCCGGGTGCGGCGCTGCTCGGCCAGCGCCCCGGCCTCCACGGCCAGGTCCCGCAGGCGCACCAGGGAGGCGCGGGTGGCCGCGGCGTAGCCGACCGCCACGGCCACGAGCAGCAGGACGACGACGAGGACGACGGTGCCGGCGGTGCCCACCCTCAGCCGCCCAGACCGATGTCCGCCAGGCCGAAGGCTGCCCGGTACGGCAGCCCCTCGGCCTCGACGCGCTCCCTGGCGCCGGTGGCGCGGTCGACGATGACGGCGACGCCGACGACCTCCGCGCCGGCCTCGCGCAGCGCGGCGACGGCGGTGAGCACCGAACCGCCGGTGGTGGAGGTGTCCTCCACCGCCAGCACGCGCCGCCCGGCCACGTCGGGCCCCTCGACGCGCCGCTGCAGCCCGTGCGCCTTCTCCGCCTTGCGCACCACGAACGCGTCCAGGGCGGCTCCGTGCCGCTCGGCCCAGCCGCGCGCGTTGGCGGCGTGCACCACGGCCAGCGCCACCGGGTCGGCGCCCATCGTCAGCCCGCCGACGGCCTGGAAGTCCCAGTCGGCGACGAGGTCGAGCAGCACCGGGCCGACGAGCGCCGACGCCTCGCCGTCGAGGGTGATCCGGCGCAGGTCGACGTAGTGGTCGGCCTGCTCGCCGCTGGACAGCGTCACGCGGCCGTGCACGACGGCCCTGTCGGCGATGAGGGCGGCCAGGCGCTCGCGCTCGGCGGTGGGGGTGCTCACGGGGGACGAGCTTAGGCGGTGGTCGGGTGCGCCCCGGGCGGCGGCGCTGCGGCGGCGGTAACGTCCGGGCCGTGCGCCTGGCCACCTGGAACGTGAACTCCGTCCGCGCCCGCCTGGACCGCGTCCTGGCGTGGCTCGAGCGCAGCGACGTCGACGTCCTCGCGCTGCAGGAGACCAAGTGCAAGGACGACCAGTTCCCCGTCGAGGCCTTCACCGGGGCCGGTTACGAGGTCGCCCACCACGGCCTGTCGCAGTGGAACGGCGTGGCGCTGCTGTCCCGGGTGGGGCTGGAGGACGTGGCCACGTCCTTCTCCCCCGACGTGCCGGGGTTCGGGGTCCCGCCGGTGGTGGAGGCGCGCGCGATCGGCGCGACCTGCGGCGGGGTGCGGGTGTGGAGCCTGTACGTGCCCAACGGGCGGGGCCTGGACGACCCGCACTACGCCTACAAGCTGCTGTGGCTGGAGGCGCTGCGCGAGGCCGGCCGCGGCTGGCTGGCCCAGGACCCGGCCGCGCAGGTCGCGCTCGTGGGCGACTTCAACATCGCCCCCCTGGACGAGGACGTGTGGGACCCGGCCGTCTTCGAGGGCGCGACGCACACCTCGGAGCCGGAGCGCACCGCGTTCCGCTCGCTGGTGGAGCTGGGCTTCAGCGACGTGGTGCGCCCGCACGCCCCCGGCCCGGGCACCTACACGTACTGGGACTACACGCAGCTGCGCTTCCCCAAGCGGCAGGGCATGCGCATCGACTTCGTGCTGGGCTCGCCCGCGCTGGCGGCGCGCGTCAGCGGCGCGACGATCGACCGCGCCGAGCGCAAGGGCAAGGGGGCCTCGGACCACGCGCCCGTGGTCGTGGAGCTGGACGGTCCCGCCCCCGCCCCCGACGCCGCCGCGGGCCTGTGACGCGCGGCTGAGACGCGGTACTGCGCCGAACGGTTGAAGACCGCGGCCCCGGCCCGTCGCGGGGGCGACGGGCCGAGCGCGCGCGGCTAGGTTCGCGAGGGTGCGAGCACCTGTGAACGACTCCGACCTGGAGGCCGTCGAGCTGAGCGCGGCCACCGACGCCCGCGGGCAGCGGGCCGTGGCGGCGCTGCTGGAGTCGTGGGCGCGCAGGAGCGTGCCCGGGGACTCCGTGAGCAGGGCGCGGCTGCTGGTGGCCGCCAGCGAGCACAGCGCCTACGCCGGGGACTCCCGCCGGGCGCTGCGGCTGGCCCGCCGGGCGCTGGCGACCGGGGACCACGTCGCCCCGGACACCCGCTGCTACGTGGTGTCGGCGCTGCTGCTGTGCGGGCACCTGCGCGAGGCGCTGGCCCTGGTGGACGAGGTCCTGCGGGACACGCCGGCCGACGCCGAGGTGTACGAGCTCCTCGGCGAGGAGCTGGCCCGGCACCACCGGTACGACGACGCGGCGCGCGTGTGGACGTCGGGGTTGTTCCGCTGCGCCGGGGACGAGGAGGCCACGGAGGTGCTGCTGGCGGCGATGCGGCGCGGTCGCGGGCCCTCGCGCCCGGTGGACCTGCGCGACGTGGTGGACGTGCGCGAGGCGGCGGGCGTCCCGGTGCAGGCCCCGGCCCTCGACTGAGGCGCGGCGGCCGGCCCGGGGGGACCGGCCGCCGCGCCCCGCGCTCAGCCCTTCACGGCCCCCTCGGTCAGGCCGCCGCGCCAGAAGCGCTGCAGGACGACCATGAGGGCGATGAGCGGCACGACGGAGACGAGCACGCCCGCGGTGGTGAGCTCGTAGAACTCCGGCAGCCGGTCGGTCTGCGCGCGCCAGTTCACCAGTCCCACCGTGATGGGGTACAGCTGCTCGTCGGCGAGCATGATGAGCGGGAGCAGGTAGTTGTTCCAGATGCCGACGAACTGGAACAGGAAGACCGTCACCAGGGCCGGCACCATCATCCGCAGGCCGAAGGTGTGGAAGATCCGCAGCTCGCCGGCCCCGTCGAGGCGGGCGGACTCCACCAGCGAGGCGGGCACCACCGCGCCGGCGAAGATGCGGCAGAGGAAGAAGCCGAACGGCGACACGAAGCTGGGCAGCAGGACGCCCAGGTAGTTGTCGGTCAGCCCCAGGTTGCTGAACAGCAGGAACAGCGGCAGCGCGGTGGCGGTGCCGGGCACCAGGACCCCGCCGAGGATCAGGCCGAAGACGAGGTTGCGACCCTTGAAGTCGTACACCGCCAGCGCGTACCCGCCGGCGGCGGCGAGGTAGGTGGCCACCAGCGCGCCGCCCCCGGCGTACAGCAGGCTGTTGAGGAACCAGCGCACGAAGAGGCCGTCGTCGAAGGCGAAGACCTGCCCGATGTTCTCGAGCAGCTGGAACCCGGCGAACCAGAACCCGTTCGTCGTGAAGAGGTCCTCGGTGGACTTCGAGGCCGCGACGACGACCCAGTACACGGGGACGAGGAAGTAGACGGCGACGAGCGCCAGCACCGCGGTGACGATGATGGTGCGCGCCGCCGGGGGCCGGGTGGCCCCGCGGCGCGGGGGGCGTGGCGCGGCGCCGATGACGGTGAGGCGGTCCTCCTCGGGGCGTACGGCGGTCACGAGTCCCTCCGGGAGACGAGGCGCAGGAAGGCGAACGACAGGGCGAACGCGGCCAGGGCGATGATCACGGCCTGCGCCGCGGCCACGCCGTAGTCGTTGTAGGAGAAGGCGGAGGAGTAGGCGGCGAAGTTCGGCGTGTACTTCACGTCGATGGCCGGGGAGACACCGCGCATCACCTGCGGCTCGGCGAACAGCTGCAGCGTGCCGATGATGGAGAAGACGGTCGTCAGCACGAGCGCGGGCCGGATCAGCGGCAGCTGCACGGACCAGGCCAGCCGGAGGGGCCCGGCGCCGTCGACCTTCGCCGCCTCGTACACGTCGCCGGGGATCGACTTGAGCTGGGCGATGACGATGAGCATGTTGTACCCGGCGTAGGACCAGGTGACGATGTTGGCGATGGACCACAGGACTGTCGCCGGGCCGAGGAAGTCGGGGGCGAAGCCCAGCGCCTGCAGGCCCGCGACGATCGGCGAGAAGCCGGGCAGGTAGAGGAACGACCACAGGATGCTGGCGATGACGCCGGGGATGCCGTAGGGGGCGAAGTAGGCGGCGCGGAAGAAGGCGGGCCACTTGGCCGAGGCCGACTCCAGCAGCAGCGCCAGGATCGTCACCGCGACGATCATCACGGGCACCTGGACGACGCCGAAGAGCAGCACCCGCCCGATGGAGGCGACGAACGCCGGGTCGCCCAGCGCCCGCTCGTAGTTGTCCAGCCCGGCGAAGCCGGAGGTGATGCCCTCCTCGCCGAAGAGGCCCTGGCGCTGCACGCGGGTGAAGCTCTGCCCCACGGCGTAGACGATGGGCAGCACGAACGTCAGGGCGAACAGGACGAGGAAGGGTGCCAGCAGCACCCAGGGGGCGCGGCGCTGGGCGCTGGACGCGCGGGCGGGGCGCTGCCGCGAGACCGCCGGGCGCCGGTCCACGCCGCGGGCGGCGGGCGCCGCGGGGGCGCTCACGAGGCGCTCCCGGCCCGGACCCGCAGGCCCTTGTCACGCATGATGGTCAGGGTCTGCTCCTGCACGGCGGGCAGGGCGTCGACGATGGGCCGCCCGCCGGTGCCGCGCTCGCGGAAGACGGCGGAGAGCGCGTCGTTGAGCTCGATGAAGATCGGTGACCAGACCCAGTCGGGGTTCTGGGCGTCGGCGGCGGGCACGAACACCTCCTCGTTGTAGTCCTGGCCGCCGAAGAACTCCGACGGCTGCTGCCGGGAGGCCCCGATGTAGTCCGGGGACGGTGACCAGCCAATGCCGCAGTTCTCGATCTGGGCGTCGATGGCGCGCGGGTCGGTCGTCATCCAGTGGATGAAGTCCATCGCCTCGGCGGGGTGCTGGGAGGTGGCGAGCACGGCGGCGGTGGAGCCGCCGAGGGTGGCCGAGCCGTAGCCGGTGTCCGGCCACACCGGCAGGGGCGCCACGCCCCACAGCCCCGAGGTGCCGCCGACGCCCTGCACGAGGGCGTCGCCCCACGAGCCGGTGGTGAGCGCGGCGATGGATCCGGCGGCGGCCGCGGCGGTCCAGCCGGACGAGAAGGGCGCCAGCGCGGTGTTGTAGAGGTCCTCGGCGAAGGCGGTGTCCATGAACTCCGCGACCGTCCGGGTGGGCCCGCCGGTCAGGTCGACGACCCACTCGTCGCCGTCGGGCGTGAACCAGGTGGCCCCGGCCTGCATGCACAGGCTGGTGAAGACGTTGGGGTCGTTGATGCTGAACCCCTCCAGCCGGTGGGCCGGGTTCGCCTCCTTGACGGTGCGTGCGAGGTCTGCCCACTCCGGCCAGGTGGCCGGCGGGGTGGCACCGAGCGCGTCGAGGACGTCGCGCCGGTAGAACCAGCCCATGGGGCCGGTGTCCTGCGGGACGCCGAAGACGCTGTCGCCGACGGAGACGCGGGCGATGTCCCCTTCCCGGTAGTCGTCGAGGTGTTCCCGGAAGCCGTACCGGGAGAGGTCCACCAGGCCGTTCTGCAGCAGGAAGCTGGGCAGCACCTGGAACTCCACCTGGGCGATGTCCGCCCCGCCGCCGGCAGCGAGCGCCCCGAACATGCGGGTGTAGCCGCCGTTCGTGCCGGCACCGCTCCACACGGCCTTGACCTGCACGTCGGGGTGGTCGGCGTTCCACAGGTCGCACACCGACTGCAGTTCCTTCAGCCACGCCCAGTAGGTCAGGGTGATCGGGCCGTCGGCCCGGGGTTTGAGGGGCTGCTGGTTCACGGAGGCGCCGGCGGCACCGGCGGCGCAACCGCTCAGCACCACCGCCCCCGCGCCCAGCGCGGCCCCCAGCGCACCGCGTCGTGTCGTCTGCACGTTGGCTCCTCGTCGTCGAGAGATCCAGGACTGGCAGACAACCACGACTGCGCGCGGGGGGCAACGACCTCGGCGCGGCTGCGGCCGCCGGCGCCGCGTCAGGGGTGCATCCGCGCCCCCTTGACGACCTTGTCCACGCGGCCGCGCGGGCCGTGCAGCGCGAGGCCGACGAGGTCGAGCTGCGCGCCGGGCACGGCGGCGACCACGGCCCGGTTCGCCGCGTCGTGACCGGTGGCGAACATGCCGGCGGTGAACACCGCCAGCGGCAGGTCGCGCTCCAGCGCCCTGCGGTGCGCGGTGCGCAGCAGGTCCGCGGTGCCCTCCAGGACGAGCACCGGCTGCCCCAGCAGGGCCAGGTAGCCGGTGCCGTCGGCGTCGGCGTAGGGCTGCCCCACGAGCTCGGGGTGGGCGGCGGTGACGCCGCTGGCCAGGAACGCGGTCACGTTCAGGCGCTGCCACGCGGCCAGGTCGTCGCGCAGCAGGACGGCGATCTTGGTCTCGAAGCGGACGGGGGCGTCGTCGGGGGTGGTGTCCTCGCTCACGGGGTCAGCGTGGCGCGGTGCGGGGGGCGCGGTCTTGTACGTTCCTGACGTGCCCGAGGGGACTGCGGGGTCTGCGGCCGAGGTGGTGCGCAGCTGGCGGCCGGAGGTGCCCGGCGTCGCGGAGGTGCTGCACGCCCGCTTCACCCGCCACGCCTACCCGGTGCACGTGCACGACACCTGGGCGGTGCTGCTCGTGGACGAGGGCGCGGTGCGCTACGACCTGGACCGCCGGCACCGCGGTGCGCTCGGATCGGCGGTCACGGTGCTGCCGCCGGGCGTGCCGCACGACGGCCGGGCCGCGACGGGCGCGGGGTTCCGCAAGCGGGTGCTGTACCTGGAACCGCAGGCGCTGCCGGCGCGCCTGGTGGGCGCGGCCGTCGACGAGCCCGCCCTGGTGGGCGCGGCCCTGCGCGGCGCGGTGGTGGCGCTGCACGCGGCGCTGGCGCTGCCCGGGGAGGAGTTCGAGGCGGCGTCGCGGGCGGCGCTGCTGGTGGCCGGGCTGCGCCGGCGCCTGGAGGGCCGCGAGGTGCGCCCGGCGCGCCGCGACGTCCCCCTGGCGGCGCGGTTGCGGGAGCTGCTGGACGCGCACGTGGTGGAGGGGGTGACGCTGCAGCGGGCCGGGCGGGAGCTGCACGCCGCCCCGGAGCACCTGGTGCGCACGTTCCGGCGCGAGGTGGGGATGCCGCCGCACGCGTACCTGACGGCCCGGCGGGTACCTGACGGCCCGGCGGGTGGACCTCGCCCGGCGGCTGCTGCTGACCGGTCACCGCCCGGCGCAGGCGGCGGTGCTGGCGGGTTTCCACGACCAGGCGCACCTGACGCGGCACTTCCGCCGCCTGCTGGGGGTGCCCCCGGGGCGCTTCACGGCCCGGGCGTCGCGCCCGGGGTCCACGATGGGGGCGTGAGCGGCGAGCGCAGCGGTCCCGGGTCGATCACCGACGTGCCGGGGGTGCGGGTGGGGCAGGTGACCCGTCGCGGCGGCGGCTGGCTCACCGGCGTCACGGTGGTGCTGCCCCCGCCGGGGACGGTGGCGGGGGTGGACGTGCGCGGCGGTGGCCCGGGCACCCACGAGACGGACGCGCTGGACCCGCGCACGCTGGTCCCGACGGCGGACGCGGTGGTGCTCACCGGCGGCAGCGCGTACGGGCTGGTCACCGCGCACGGCGTGCAGCGCTGGTGCGCCGAGCGGGGCCGGGGTTTCCGCGTCGGGCCGGGCGAGGGCGAGGTGGTGCCGATCGTGCCGGCGGCAGCGGTGTTCGACCTGGGTCGCGGCGGGGTGTTCGGCAACCACCCGACGGAGGCGATGGGGTACGAGGCGGCGGCTGCGGCGGGCTCCCCCGCCGGTGCGCGCGTCGAGCGCGGGACGGTCGGCGCGGGCACGGGGGCGGTGGTGGGGCGCCGCTTCAAGGGCGGGGTGGGGACGGCCTCGGTGCGGGTGGGCGGCGCCGTGGTCGGGGCGATCGCCGTGGTGAACGCGTTCGGGCTGCCGGTGGCGCCGGGCCGGGGCCGCGGCGGGGCGGTGCCCGGGGAACCGCTGGGCTCGGGACCGGCGCTGAACACGACGCTCGCGTGCGTGGCCACGGATGCCGCGCTGGACCCGGCGGAGGTCTCGCGCACGGCGACCACCGCGCACGACGGGCTGGCCCGGGCGCTGGACCCGGTGCACACCCTCTCCGACGGCGACACCGTCTTCGCCCTGGCCACCGGGGCGGTGGCGCTGCCGTCGGCGCGCCCGGAGCGCGTGGCGGAACTGGTGCGCCTGCAGGCGGCGGCCGCGGAGGCGGTGCGGCTGGCGGTGCTGGACGGCGTCGCCTCGGCGGTACCGGTGGAGGTGGGCGGGGAGCCGGTGCCGCGCTGGCCGGGCTGAGACCGGCCGGTCACCGGCGCCGGCTACACCCCGACGGGCCAGGTGTCCGCTCCCCGGGTCCGCCCCGCCTCCCAGGGCGGGGACAGCGGGTGCAGGGCGGTGGTGTCGGGGAAGAACAGGAACGCGTCGTAGCGCCGGCCGAGGACGGTGGGCACGTAGTTGCCCCAGTGCTCCGCCTCCGGGTGGTAGACCACCCCGATCGCGCGGTGCGGGCGCTCCTCGCTCATCCAGCCGGGCTGCTGCTCCTCCGGCGGCACGACGATCAGCGCGGGTTCGTCCACGGCGAGGCGCAGCAGGGCCTCCACGCTGCCGGTGCGCGCCGGTGGCACGGGCAGGCGTTCCATCGGCGCCCCCCAGGAGCGGCCGGCCACCACGCTGCCGGCGTGGCCGCCGAAGCCGACGATCACCACCCCGTCCTCCGCGTGCCGCTCGCGCACCAGCTGCCCCACGTTGACCATCCCCTGGCCCGCCATGTCCGTGGCGCGCGCGTCGCCGACGTGGGTGTTGTGCTCCCACACCACCGCCTTCGCCGGTCGCCCCAGCCGGGCGCCGGTGTGCTCGACGAGCCGGTCCAGGGTGTCGGCCATGTGGGTGTCGCGGACGTTCCACGACTCGCTGTCGCCCCGGACCACGCTGCGGTAGTAGCGCTCCGCCCCGACGACGACCGCGGCGTTCTGCGCCGCGTTGAAACCGGCCTCCCGGGCGCCCGGCGGCCCGGGGTCGGACCGCTCGCTCAGCTGCCGCAGGAGCCGGACGACCTCCTGCTCGCAGGAGGTCGGCACGAGGGTCGCCCACGCGTAGTCGTGCGGGTCCTCCTTGTACGGCTCGAAGCAGCGGAACGCCTCCCTGGCCGCGTCCGCCCGGTCGGGTTCGTGCTCCTCGAGGTGGCCCAGGACCGCGCGCAGGGAGTCCCACAGGCTGTAGACGTCCAGGCCGTAGAACCCCACCCGCTCGTCGCGCGGCCGGGTGGCGTTCCACCCGCGCAGCCAGCGCGTGAAGTCCGCGACCTCCTCGTTGGCCCACATCCACGTGGGCCACCGGGTGAACCCGGCCAGGGCGTCGCGGGGGTCCTGGTCCGTGTCGCCCACGACGGAGCAGTTGACCCGGTAGGCGTCCGGCCAGTCGGCCTCGGCCGCGACGAACGAGAAGCCCTTCTCGGTCAGCAGCCTGCGGGTGAGTTCGGCACGCCAGGTGTAGTACTCCGAGGTGCCGTGGCTGGCCTCGCCGATGAGCACGTACCGCGCCTCGCCCACCCGCTCCAGCAGCGGGTCGAGGTCCGCTGCGGTGGTCAGCGCTCTCGTGAGCCCGTTCGTCCCGTTCGTCATCGACGGTCCCCGCTCCGGCGGGCCGGGTGCGGTGCCGCCGCCCCGCCACTGGTCGGTCGTGGCCGCGGTTCGACCGGTGCCAGTGTGGCAGCCGGCGCGCGGACCGTCCTGCCGGCGCGGGCGCCGCGTCAGCGCTCCTCGCGGCCCGCGGGCGGGTCGGCCAGGCGCACGGGCGGCAGGCCGACGACCTCGTAGGTGGCGGAGGCGACGCCGATGCCGGCCTCGTCCAGGCCGGCGAGGACCTGCCGGGTCATGGCGTCCTTGACGGCGCGCACCCCGCGGTGCGGCACCAGGAACCGCAGCGACAGCTCCAGCCAGTTGTCGGTGATGCGCCAGTACACGGCCGGCTCCAGCGAGGCGTCGGACATGGCGTAGCGGGTGCGCATCCTCGCCAGGGCGGCCTCGGCGGCCGGGTCGCCGACGACGGCGTGGTCGCGGGCCGCGGCGAGCAGGACGGCCTCGGCGCGGGAGCGGTCGGCGTCGTAGGGGATCGGCAGCGCGATCTCCTCCCACAGGTAGGGGAAGTCGCGCGTGTAGTTGTAGACGGGCTCGTCGAAGACGACGCCGTTGGTGACGGTGACCAGCCGGCCGGTGTACTGGCGCGAGTGCACCCACCCGGCGGGGTCGGCGCCGCCGGGCCCGGATCCGGCGGAGGGGGGCTGCCCCATCTCCATGATGGTGGTCTTGAGGAACCCCAGGCGCACGACGTCCCCGCGCACGCCCCCCAGGCTGACGCGGTCGCCGACGCCGAAGGTGTCCCCGCGCAGGATGACGAAGTAGGCGGCCAGCGACAGCAGCACCTGCTGCAGGGCGAAGGCGAGGCCGGCGCTGAGCAGCCCGACCCCGGTGGACACGTCCGTCTCGGGGGTCACCCAGATGGAGAAGACGCCCAGCACCAGCACGACGGCGCTGAGGACCTGCAGGCCCTGCCGGGCCCAGAACCGGCGCGGGTCGGCGACCCGCCCGCCCAGCACCCGGCGCACCACGGCGCGCGCCACGGCCCGCAGCCCCAGCACGGCGAGCACGAGCACGGCGGTGAACAGCAGCTTCACCCCGGTGGTGGCGCTGACGCCGACCAGGGTCACCCCGAGGATCTCCACGGCCTCGGAGGACGCCTCGTCCAGCACGGGTGTCTCGAGGACCCCACCGTCGAGGAACACGGTCCGGTCCCACCGCCTCTCGGGATCGACGACTCGCGGCCTCGCGAGGAGGGCCGGTGACCGGGTCCGCCCTCACGCTCCGGCGAACGTACCCACCGGCACGACGGCGAGCACGCCGGAGCGGCCGCTCACCACGGGCGCCGGTCGAGGCCCGCGAGCCTGCGCAGCGCCCGCACCCGGCGCAGCCGGCGCGCGAAGGGCTCCGGCAGGAACCGGCGCACCGCCGGGGTGGTGGCGACGGCCAGCACCGGGCTGCGCCGCCGGGCCCGTTCGGCCCGCTCGGCCCGTTCCCGGGCCCGGGCCTCCAGGTCCAGCGGCGTGAGCACCTGCTCGACGGCCAGCAGGATCGTCCCGCGCAGCAGCCACAGCGAGGTCTGCTCGCGCGCGTCCACCAGCAGCAGCTCGGTGAGGGTGGCGCGCGCCTCCCCCGCCCGCTCCAGGCTCTGCTCCAGGCGCTGCTCGACCTCCGCCTCGGCGCCGGCCGCCTCGGCCTCCAGCAGCGCCCCGAACGCGTCCAGGCAGGCGGCGACCTCGGTGAGCACGACCGCGAGCGCGGCCCGCACCTCCTCCCCGTAGCCGTCGTCCTCGGTGGCGTGCTCGGGCGCCTCCTCCCGCACGGCGATGAACAGGCCCCGCACGGCCAGCAGCGAGCTGTCGAGGGCTTCCAGCCCGGACTGCAGCACCGGCTCCACGTCCGCCGTGCCGAAGGCCCGGGGGTTGAACCGGCGCAGGTCGCGCGCTTCGCCGACGGCGGCGGCGGCACGGGCGGCGACGTCGGCGACGGCCCGCACGCGCGCGAGCCACGAGGCCACCTCGGCCTTGGTGACGGGGCGGGCCGCCATCGCGGCGCCGGCGGTGATCAGGCACCCGGCCTGCTCCTCGGCCACCGCGCGCACCTCGTTCACCGCGCTGCGGGTGGGGACCGGCGGGGGCAGCAGCACGCTGAACGCGATGCCGACCCCGGCGCCGATGAACGTGGTGACGAGGCGCGTCTCGGCGGCGATCTCCTGCCCGCCCACGGCCAGGACGAGCATGGCGCTGATGGGCGTCTCCAGCGCCTGGGCGCCCAGCCGCAGCACGGCGGCCAGGAGCAGCGAGGCGCCGACCGCCACCGCCAGGCTCCACCAGGTGAGCCCTACGACGCTGGACAGGGCCACGGCGACGAGGACGCCGGTGAGCACCGCCCCGACCCGCACGACGGCCATCTTCACGCTGGAGGTCGCCGACGCCTGCAGGACCAGCAGCGAGGTGAGGGAGCCGGTGAGGTCGACGGGGCCCTGCGTCGCGACGAGGGTGAGCAGGTAGGAGACGACGGCCGCCGCCGTCAGCCGGGCCGTGGTGGCCAGCGTGGGCCACACGGCGGCGCGGGGCCGCCCGGCCCGCCCGGTCGTGAACAGCGCACGAAGAGCCGCCCACCACCGCCCGACCACCGTCATGCCGACTCCCCTCCCACCTCGATCCGTGCGGCTCCACGCTGCCGCGTGGGCACCGCGCCGTCGAATCGGCTGGGGAACCGCCCCGCGCACGACCGTTGCCGTCGTGTTCACCGGCTGGCGGCGCCGGTGACGCCCGGCGGTCGCCCGTGGCCGGTTGGCTCCTGGTCGACGCACAGTCCGACCACAGGAGCCCCCGTGACCGACGTCCCCCCTCCCCTCGCCCGCCGCACCCTGCTGGGTGGCGCCACCGTCCTCGGCGCCGGCCTCGGCGCCGGGCTGCTGACCGCGGGCGCGCTGCCGCGCGAGCGCGGCCTCGCGGACCCCTTCACCCTCGGTGTCGCCTCCGGTGAACCCGCTCCCGACGGTTTCGTGCTGTGGACGCGGCTGGCGCCGGACCCGTACGCCGAGGACGGCCGCGGCGGGATGCCGGACCGCGACGTCCCCGTGCGGTGGGAGGTCGCGCACGACGAGGGTTTCCGCCGGATCGTGCGGCGCGGCACCGAGGTGGCCCCCGCGCACCTGGGGCACAGCGTCCACGTCGAGCTGGACGGCCTGCACCCGGGGCACCAGTACTGGTACCGGTTCCGCGTCGAGGGCCGTGAGACCCACATCTCCCCCGCCGGGACGACCCGCACCGCACCGGACCCGCGCACCTGGGGCACGCCGCTGACGATGGCGTTCGCCTCGTGCGCCCAGTACGAGCACGGCTGGTTCACCGCCTACCGGCGCATGGCGGAGGAGCAGCCCGACGTGGTCCTGTTCCTCGGCGACTACATCTACGAGTACGAGAAGAACCAGTACGTCGTCGGTGACGGCAACGTCCGTGACCACGCCGGCCCGGAGACGACGACGCTGGCCGGCTACCGGCAGCGCCACGCCCAGTACAAGGCGGACCCGGACCTGCAGGCGGCGCACGCGGTCGCGCCGTGGGTGGTGACCTGGGACGACCACGAGGTCGAGAACAACTACGCCGACCTGGTCGCCGAGGAGCAGGAGCCGTACCCCACGCAGGAGGAGTTCGCCGCCCGCCGCGCGGCCGCCTACCAGGCGTACTACGAGAACATGCCGCTGCGGCGCTCGTCGATGCCGCAGGGACCGGACATGCGGCTGTTCCGCCGCCTCGACTGGGGACGGCTGGCGTCGTTCCACGTGCTGGACACCCGCCAGTACCGCAGCGACCAGCCCGGCGGGGACCAGTTCCCGACGACGGGGCCCGAGCGCGACGACCCGAACCGCACGATCCTGGGGACCGAGCAGCGCGACTGGCTGCTGGACGGCCTGGGCTCGTCGCAGGCGACGTGGGACGTCATCGCCCAGCAGGTCATGGTCCACGAGCACGACTACGTGCCCGGCGTGGACCGCGGGTTCAACCCCGACTCGTGGGACGGCTACACCGCCGACCGCCAGCGCCTGCTGGACGGGTTCGCCGAGCGGGGCGTGGAGAACCCGGTCGTCCTGACCGGCGACGTGCACAAGCACTACGCCGCGGACCTGACGCGCAACCCCTCCGACGCGAACGCGGACCCGATCGGCGTGGAGCTGGTGTGCACCTCGATCACCTCCGGCGGTGACGGCACCGACGGGTACGGCGCGGACCAGCTGGCCGACAACCCCGACCTGAAGCTGGCGGACGACCGGCGCGGCTACGGCATCGCCCGCCTGGAGCGCGACCACCTGCGCGCCGACTTCCGCGTCCTGGACCACGTCTCGCAGCCGGGCGCCGCGGTGCGCACCCGCGCCTCGTTCGTGGTGGAGGCCGGCAACCCGGGGCTGCAGGAGGTCTGAGCCGGGGCGCTCCTCCGACAGGACGGCCACCGGGCCCGCGGGTTGCCGTGGAGGCCCGGTGGCCGCGGGCCGCCCACTTCACGCGCTGGGAGCAGAGTGCAGGCGGCACGCCCCGTTCAGCCGGAACCCTTCGCACCCGCGCACGGTGCAGCCGACCTGACGACCTGCGACCGCGAACCCGTCCACGTCCCCGGCGCCGTGCAGCCGCACGGCGTGCTGCTGGCGGTGGACCGCACCGAGCACCGCGTGGTCGTGGCGTCCGCGAACGCGGCGGGGTTCTTCGGCCGCCCGCCGCGTGGCGTCCTGGGCGCCGCGCTGCCGGAACCGCTGGGCGAGGAGGTCGCCGCCCGGGTGCGGAGGGCCGACACGGCGGAGGACCTCGACGAGGCCCTGCACGCGCGGCTGGAGCTGCCCACCGGCCCCGTGGACGCCGACGTGGCGCTGCACGTCTCCGGCGACCGGCTCCTCGTGGAGGTGAAACCGCTCTCCCCGGACGCGGCACCGGTGTCCTACCGCGCCACCCGGGCGGCGATCGCGCGCCTGGCCGGCAGTTCCGGGATCGACGGGTTGTGTGCCCGACTGGCGCACGAGGTGCGCACCCTGACGGGTTTCGACCGCGTCATGGTCTACCGCTTCGACGCGCAGTGGAACGGCGAGGTCGTCGCCGAGGACCGCCGCGACGACCTCAACGCCTTCCTGGGCCTGCACTACCCCGCCTCCGACATCCCCGCCCAGGCCCGCCGCCTCTACACGGTGAACTGGACACGGCTGATCGCCGACGTCGACTACGTCCCCGTACCCCTGGAACCCCCGGTGGACCCGGGCACCGGCGCACCCCTGGACCTGTCGCACTCGGTGCTGCGCAGCGTCTCGCCGATCCACGTGGAGTACCTGAAGAACATGGGCGTGGCCGCCTCCATGTCCGTCTCGCTGGTCGTGGAGGGCAGGTTGTGGGGCCTGGTCGCCTGCCACCACTGCTCCGGCCCGCACCGGCCCAGCCACGACGCCCGCTCCGCGGCGGAGTTCCTCGGCCAGACCGCCTCCCAGCTCGTCGGTGAACGGGTGCGTTCCCGGGAGCGCGAGCAGGCCCTGGACGGGCAGCCGGCTGCTCACCTGCGGCGAGGTGCCGCCGTGGGAGGCGCTGCAGCGCATCGCCAGGCTGCTCGCGCGGGCCGACGGCGCCGCCACGTTCACCGACCAGCTGTCCGCGCTCAGCCCGGGGCTGACGGACGTGGCCGGCGTGGCGGCGGGGGCGCTGCGGGTGGGGATCGGCGGCGACGCCTGGGTGCTGTGGCTGCGCCCGGAACAGCCGCGGGTCGTCGACTGGGGCGGCGACCCGCATAACGCGAAGATCGCCGAGGGCGAGGGGCCGGCGGTGCGCATCAGCCCCCGCAAGAGCTTCGAGAAGTGGCAGGAGGTCGTGCGCGGGCGCAGCGCCCCCTGGCTGCCGTGGCACGGCATCACCGCCGACCGGCTGCGCCACCAGATCACGGGGCTCATGCTGGGGCGCTCGCGCAGGCAGATCGCCATCGCCGAGTCCCTGCAGCGGGCCGTCGTCCTCGACGAGGCGCCCGAGGTGCCTGGCCTGGAGGTCCTGGCGCGCTACCTGCCGGCGGAGGGCGGCCAGCTCGGCGGCGACTGGTGGGACGTGCTGCCCCTGGACGGCGACCGGGTGGCCGTCGTGGTCGGGGACGTGGCCGGGCACGGCGTGCACGCCGCAGCGGCCATGGCGCAGCTGCGCACGGCGGTGCGCGCCTACCTGCTGGAGGGGCACTCCCCCGCCGCGGCGCTGGAACGCCTCGACACCCTCGTGGGCACCATGCCCGGCGGCCACACCGCCACCGCCGTCGTCGGGATCGTCGACCACCGCGGCACCGGAGACGGCTCCGAGGCGGTCGTCGAGCTGGCCAGCGCCGGGCACCTGCCGCCGCTGCTCGTCAGCGCGGAGGGCACCACCGCGCTGCGCGTGCCACCGCGCCCGGTGCTCGGTCTGGGTTTCGGGCCCACCACCGGCGTGGACGGCGAGGACGTGCGGGTCCCGCTGCCCGCCGGTGCCGTGCTGCTGCTGCACAGCGACGGCCTGGTGGAACGCCGCGACGCAGGCCTGGAACAGACGACCGCCGCGCTGGCGGAGGCCGCCACCCGGGCCGCCGGGGAGCTCCTGCCGGACCCGGAGCGGGGCATGGCGGCCGTCGTGGACCGGCTGCTGACGGCCGTGCCCGGCGGCGGGGGCGACGACACGACGCTGGTGCTGCTTCGACGCAGGTGATCCGGGTCCACCGACCTCCACTCGACCCTGGACGGCGAACTCCGACACCGAGCTACTGGTGTACTTGGCAAGCTTGCAAGCAGCTTGCCAAGCAAGTAGCTCATCGGGTCTGCTGCATGACCAGGTGACAGATCGAGTCACGCGGCCAGGTCGACCGGAACGGTCGTGAAGGTCTCGTGCTCGATGAGCGTCAACCGCCCCAGCCCGGCCTGGGCGACGGGGCCGGCGGTAGGTCCGCTCGATCCAGGTCACGATCGCGATCCGCAGACCCTCGTGGGTGGCCCACGTTCGGTGGTCCAGGGCCTTGCGCGATCCAGGACGTCGTTCTGCACGAGGGCGAAGAAGCTGTCGGTCTCACGGAGTCGCTGTGACAGCTCCCGCCATGAGCACGGTCACGCACACCCACCGTCCGCTCTGCGGTGAACCGCACGTCCGGCAGGTCGTCCCCGTACCGGTCGGCCGGTACGGGGACGACCACTACCGCCGGCTCAGACGGTGAGCGCGGTCTCCGCGCGCCGGACGACGAGCCCGGTGGAGCGGGCGGAGTCCGGCGAGTCGAGGTCGACGGTGAAGTCGCGGTTCTCCACGTCCACCTCGACGGTGTCGCCGTCGCGGACCTCCCCCGAGAGGATCGCGCGGGCGAGGCGGTCGCCGATCTCGCGCTGCACGAGGCGGCGCAGCGGCCGCGCGCCGTAGGCCGGGTCGTACCCGGTCAGCGCCAGCCAGTCCTTCGCCGCGTCGCTCACGTCGAGGGTGAGGCGGCGGTCGGCGAGGCGGTCGGCGAGGCGCTGGACCTGCAGCTCCACGATCCGGGACAGCTCCTGCGTGGACAGCGGGTCGAACACCACGACGTCGTCGAGGCGGTTGAGGAACTCCGGCTTGAAGTTCGCCCGCACCGCGCTCATCACCGCGTCGTGCTTGGTGGCCCGCGACAGCTCCGGGTCCACCAGGTACTGCGAACCCAGGTTCGAGGTCAGCACGAGGATGACGTTGCGGAAGTCCACCGTGCGGCCCTGCCCGTCGGTCAGCCGGCCGTCGTCGAGGACCTGCAGGAGGATGTCGAACACCTCCGGGTGGGCCTTCTCCACCTCGTCCAGCAGCACCACCGAGTACGGGCGTCGCCGCACGGCCTCGGTGAGCTGACCGCCCTCCTCGTACCCGACGTACCCGGGGGGCGCACCGACGAGGCGGGCCACCGCGTGCTTCTCGGAGTACTCGCTCATGTCGATGCGGACCATGGCCCGCTCGTCGTCGAAGAGGAAGTCCGCCAGCGCCTTGGCCAGTTCCGTCTTGCCGACACCGGTCGGGCCGAGGAACAGGAAGGAACCCGTGGGGCGGTCGGGGTCGTTGACCCCGGCCCGGCTGCGGCGCACCGCGTCCGAGACCGCCTCGACGGCCTTCGACTGGCCGATGAGCCGGGCGCCGAGGAACTCCTCCATGCGCAGCAGCTTCTCGGTCTCGCCCTCGAGGATCCGGCCGGCGGGGATGCCGGTCCAGCCCGCGATGACCTCGGCGATGTCGTCGGGGCCCACCTCGTCGGCGACCATCGGCTTGGGGCCGGCGCCGTCGGCCTGCCCCTCGGCGGCCTGCGCCTGCTCCAGGTCGCGCTCCAGGCCGGGGATGCGGCCGTAGAGGATCTCGCTGGCGCCGCCCAGGTCGCCCTCGCGCTGGAGGCGCTCGGCCTGCGAGCGCAGCTCGTCGATCCGGTGCTTGAGGTCGCCGACGCGGTTCAGGCCGGCCTTCTCCTGCTCCCACCGGGCGGTCAGCGCGGTGAGCTGCTCCTGCTTGTCGGCCAGCTGCGCGCGCAGCGCCTCCAGCCGCTCGCGGGAGGCGGCGTCCTCCTCCTTGGACAGGGCCAGCTCCTCCATGCGCATGCGGTCCACGGCGCGGCGCAGCTCGTCGATCTCGACGGGTGAGGAGTCGATCTCCATGCGCAGCCGGGACGCGGCCTCGTCGACGAGGTCGATGGCCTTGTCGGGCAGCTGGCGCCCGGAGATGTACCGGTCGGACAGGGTGGCGGCGGCCACGAGGGCGGCGTCGGAGATGGCGACCTTGTGGTGCGCCTCGTACCGCTCGCGCAGGCCGCGCAGGATGCCGATGGTGTCGGGCACCGAGGGCTCGCCGACGAACACCTGCTGGAAGCGGCGCTCCAGGGCGGGGTCCTTCTCGATGCGCTCGCGGTACTCGTCGAGGGTGGTGGCGCCGACCAGGCGCAGCTGGCCGCGGGCGAGCATGGGCTTGAGCATGTTGCCCGCGTCCATGGAGCCCTCGGCGGCGCCGGCGCCGACGACGGTGTGCAGCTCGTCGATGAAGGTGATGATCTGCCCCTCGGAGCGCTGGATCTCGGCCAGCACCGCCTTCAGGCGCTCCTCGAACTCACCGCGGTACTTCGCGCCGGCGACCATCGCGGACAGGTCGAGGGCGACCAGGCGCTTGCCGCGCAGGGACTCCGGCACGTCGCCGGCGACGATGCGCTGCGCGAGGCCCTCGACGACGGCGGTCTTGCCGACGCCGGGCTCGCCGATGAGGACGGGGTTGTTCTTGGTGCGCCGGGAGAGCACCTGCACGACGCGGCGGATCTCGGCGTCGCGGCCGATGACCGGGTCGAGCTTGCCGTCGCGGGCCTGGGCGGTCAGGTCGACGCCGTACTTCTCGAGGGACTGGTAGGTGCCCTCGGGGTCGGGCGAGGTGACCTTCGCGCCGCCGCGCACGCCCGGCAGGGCGTCGAGCAGCGCGTCGCGGGTGGCGCCGACGGCGCGCAGGGCCTCCCCGGCGGCGGACTGCCCGGTGGAGGCGCCGATGAGCAGGTGCTCGGTGGAGACGTACGCGTCGTCCAGGGCGCGCGCCTCGTCCCCGGCGGCCTGCATGAGGGCCAGGGCGGGGCGGGACAGCGACGGCTGGGCGACGGAGGCGCCGGACGCGCTGGGCAGCGAGGCCAGCGCGCCGTCCACGCGGCGGGTGAGCAGGGCGCGGTCGGCGCCGACGGCGTCGAGCAGGGCGCCGGCGACGCCGTTGTCCTGCGCGACGAGCGCGGCGAGGACGTGCAGGGGCTCGACCTGCGCGTGGCCCGAGGACGTGGCGCGGCCGACCGCGTCGGCCAGCGCCTCCTGGGCGCGGGTGGTGAGCTTGAGGTCCACGGGTCCCTCCTGGCGGGGTGGTGCGGAACGACTACGTCAGGCACAACGCTGCCAGACTTGAGCTTGTTCCGCTCAACTTGCCCCAACCCCCGGGGATCCTCTCTCGCCAACTCCCCACCCCTCCCACCCCGGCGGGGGGGGGGGGGGGGGGGGGGGGGGGGGGGGGGGGGGGGGGGGGGGGGGGGGGGGGGGGGGGGGGGGGGGGGGGGGGGGGGGGGGGGGGGGGGGGGGGGGGGGGGGGGGGGGGG
>NZ_JBJLSE010000073.1:0-20704 GCF_050871845.1 Kineococcus arenarius subsp. arenarius | reverse complement strand
GGCTGCGACTGCGCGCAGCGACCTGCTGCGCGCTGCCAGCGCCACTCGGGCGCGGAAGGCGTGCCGCTGCGCCACGCCGGGGTGGGCGGCGACGTAGTGCAGTTGCTGCTCGATAGTCTGCGCCGTGCGCGGCATCGTCGGAAGTGTTGTACCCACGGCCACCGACGATGCCGCGTGCTTGATCACCAGCCCAGTAGCGAAACGTGCAGATCAGGTGATCAAGAACTTCCCGAGCTGACCACTAGCAACCCGGTTGCTGAGGAAGGAGCACCACGGCAAGGATGCGGTATGACCTGGGACGTTCCACTGACCGAGTTCGACGCTGACTCCGCGGTGCTGATCGCCCCCGAGCCGGGGCCCACGTCGGGTGTGATCCCAGATCATGCGGTCATCTGCTTCTTCCGCGACGTCATCGACGAGGTGTGCGGCGATGGCCGCGCCGAAGTCGTCGCGACCTTCACGTGGGAGCACGGAACCCACCAGGTGTTCAGCCTCCAGGTAGGTGAGCGCCGGGTGGCGGTGTTCCACCCCGGCGTCGGCGCGCCACTGGCCTGCGGCCTGTTCGAGCAGGCGATCGCAACAGGCTGTCGCACGTTCGTCGCGTGCGGCGGAGCAGGTGCAGTAGTTCCCGGCCTCGCGTTGGGGCACGTCGTCGTCCCTGATGCCGCAGTTCGCGATGAAGGAACGTCCTACCACTACCTGCCGGCCAGCCGCGAAGTCAGCGCTGACCCAGCTGTGACGGCTGCGCTCTGTGCCGTGCTCGACGAACGAGCCGTGCCCTACGCGGTCGGCAAGACCTGGACGACCGATGCGCCCTACCGCGAGACCACGGCGAAGATCGCCGCCCGGCGCCGCGAAGGGTGCATCACGGTGGAGATGGAGACCGCAGCCTTCCTGGCTGTCGCCCGCCATCGCGGCGTGACATTTGGACAGTACCTGTACGCAGGCGACGACGTCAGCGGCGAGACGTGGGACGACCGCCACTGGCACACATCTTCGGCTCGTCGCGATCTGTTCTGGCTTGCGGTCGAAGCCGTCCTTCGGTTCCCTTAACGGCCGCGCAGCACAGCGCCTCACCAACGTCCTCGGGCTGATCTCGGACAGACGTCCGAGGCGTTGGACAGATCGGATGAGACCTGGACAGACCCGATGAGACAGGACAACTGTGCGGCCGCGAGGGGACACCTCTCGACCACTGAAATGACATAATGTGGATTATCGGCGTTGACTGACGCGGCGCGAGGCTCCTCGGATCACCGCGGCCGACGCCTCCGCGGCACCTGCACCTGGACCTGGACCTGGACCGTCGTTCGTCGTGCACCCGGAACGGCGACCACTCCACACACCCCGCACGACCTCGCAGCGGCCCGGCCGGCACACCTGGCCGTCACGCACATCGCGACGCAGCCGCCGATGAGCGCCCACCCGAACACCTCGAGCCGCTCGCCGATCCGGCACGAGTCGAGCCGGCGCCGGTCGAGCCGGATCGGCCGGATCGCCGCCTACCCGGCGAACTTCCCCGCCGACCCGGTGAAACCCTCCGGACTCAGGGCCCGCGGTGCTCCGAGTCGCGGACGAGACGTCCGGCCCGACGACCGCGCCTCGTGGACCACCGAGCTCCGCGAACCGTCCGCACCGGATCGGCCCTGCCGGACCGGGTGCCACGACAGGTACCCATGATTTCCGCATAACGAGGAATATGCGGTTCGATGAGCGAAACCCGTTGCGCTGCAATGGTTTCGCTTGACACGCCACTCCCCCGCCGGCTACGATCAACTCATGACTCCCCTGTTCCCCGGGGTTCCCGAGTCGGCGACTTCCCGCACGTCCCTGACAGCCGCCGTGCACGCCTACGAAGTGGCGCGACTCCCCCGCAAGGACTCTCCCCACACCGTGGCAGCACGACGCCGCGACATCGCCGCACTGCTCCCCCGCATCCGCCGGGCCGTCGGCACCGAGGACCCCGTCGTCGCCGACCTCACCACCGCCGTCCTGCGCGTCGCGTTCGCCGACTTCTCCCTGGACCACGCCCGCAGCTCCATCGCCCGCTGCTGGTCCACCTGGAGCGGCCTGTGCGACTTCCTCGTCGCCGAGGACGCCCTGGCCGGCAACCCCATGGCCGGGGTGCACCGCCCCCGCCCCGACCGGCAGGGCCCCAAACCGCTGCGCGGCGAGGACACCCCCGAGGTCCTGCTGCGAGCCGTCGCCGCCGGGTGCCGCGCCGCCCGCGACCCCTGGCCCGAACGCGACCTCGCCGTCCTGGCCACCCTGCTGGTCAGCGGACTGCGCAGCGCCGAACTGCTCGGACTGCGCACCGGCGACCTCGTCGGCACCCGCGGCGAGCAGCGGCTGCGGGTGCTCGGCAAGGGCAACACCGAACGCAGCGTGCCCGTCGAACCCGCGCTCGCCGACCTCGTGGACACCTACCTCACCACCCGCCGGCAGCGCTTCCCCCGCCCCCGCGCCCTACCCCTGGACGCCGCCCTGTTCGTCGACACCCGGGAACGTCCCCT
The DNA here is from genome assembly GCF_050871845.1 of Kineococcus arenarius subsp. arenarius. Lineage (NCBI taxonomy): Bacteria > Bacillati > Actinomycetota > Actinomycetes > Kineosporiales > Kineosporiaceae > Kineococcus > Kineococcus arenarius. Next base: position 18,191 of record NZ_JBJLSE010000073.1, on the reverse strand, counting down.
CACCCGCGACCAGCTGCAGTACCTCGTGCGCTCCTGCTACCGCGCCGCCGGCATCGGCGACCGCGTCCAGCGCGGAGCGCTCGTGCACGCGTTGCGGCACACCTTCGCCACCCGCGTCGTCGCCGCCGGAGCCAGCGCCGTGGAGGTCATGCGGCTGCTGGGCCACCAGAGCCTGACCACCTCGCAGCAGTACATCGACGCCACCGCCCACGAACTGCGCTCCGCAGCCGCCGGCAGCTCCACCTACACCGCCCTGCACGACCTGCGCACCACGACCGGCGGCTGACGCCCGGGGCACCGGGGAGCACCGCACCCCCGCTGCCCTCCGGCTGCCACGGGAGCGCTCAGCCCACCTGCGCCGGCACCTTGCGCCTCGCCGCCGGCCGACGCCGCGGCGGGACCTGCGCCGTGCCCAGCAGCTCAGCCAGGAACCGCCCCGTGTGGCTGGACGGGTCGGCCGCCACCTGCTCCGGGGTGCCGGTGGCCACGACCGCCCCACCACCACCGCCACCCTCCGGCCCCATGTCCACCAACCAGTCCGCGCTCTTGATGACGTCCAGGTTGTGCTCGATGACCAGGACGCTGTTGCCCTTGTCCACCAGCCCCTGCACCACACCCAGCAGCTTGCGGATGTCCTCGAAGTGCAACCCCGTGGTCGGCTCGTCCAGCACGTAGATCGTGCGCCCGTTCGAGCGCCGCTGCAGCTCCGCCGCCAGCTTCACCCGCTGCGCCTCACCACCGGACAGGGTCGTCGCCGGCTGCCCCAACCGCACGTACCCCAGCCCCACCTCCGTCAACGTGCCCATGTACCGCGAGATCGCCGGCACCGCGGAGAAGAAGTCCTTCGCCTCCTCGATCGGCATGTCCAGCACCTCGGCGATCGTCTTGCCCTTGAAGTGCACCTCCAGCGTCTCGCGGTTGTACCGCGCCCCGTGGCACACCTCGCACGGCACGTACACGTCCGGCAGGAAGTTCATCTCGATCTTCAACGTGCCGTCACCCGAGCACGCCTCGCACCGCCCACCCTTGACGTTGAACGAGAACCGCCCCGGCTGGTAACCGCGCAGCTTCGCCTCCGGCGACGACGCGAACAGCTTGCGGATGTGGTCGAACACCCCCGTGTACGTCGCCGGGTTGCTGCGCGGAGTGCGACCGATCGGGCTCTGGTCCACGTGCACGACCTTGTCCAGGTGCTCCAGACCCTGGACCGACTTGTGCCGACCGGGGACCCGCCGCGCACCGTTGAGCTTGTTCGCCAGCACCGTGTACAGGATGTCGTTGACCAGCGTCGACTTCCCCGACCCCGACACCCCCGTCACCGCCACCAGGCAACCCAGCGGGAACTCCACCGTGACGTCCTTGAGGTTGTGCTCGCGCGCCCCGCTGACCACCAGGGTCCGCGCCGGGTCCACCGGGCGCCGCTGCGCCGGCACCTCGATGCTGCGCGCACCGGACAGGTACTGCCCCGTCAGCGACTTCGGGTTGGCCAGCAGGCCCTCCACGTCCCCGGAGTGCACGATCTGACCGCCGCGCTCACCGGCGCCCGGGCCGAAGTCCACCACCCAGTCCGCCACCCGCACCGTGTCCTCGTCGTGCTCCACGACGATCAACGTGTTGCCCAGGTCCCGCAGGCGCGTCAGCGTGTCGATCAGGCGCCGGTTGTCGCGCTGGTGCAACCCGATGCTCGGCTCGTCCAGCACGTACAGCACCCCCACCAGACCCGACCCGATCTGCGTGGCCAGCCGGATGCGCTGCGCCTCACCACCCGACAACGTGCCCGCCGGCCGGTCCAGCGAGAGGTAGTCCAGCCCCACGTCCAGCAGGAACCCCAGCCGCGCCTGGATCTCCTTGACGACCTGAGCGGCGATCTTCTTCTCCCGCGCCGTCAGCTGCACCGCGTCCAGGAAGCGCGCGCACTCGTCGATCGGCAGGGCGCACACGTCCGCGATCGACATCCCCCCCACCTTCACCGCCAGGATCGACGGCTTCAGCCGCGCCCCCCGGCACACCGGGCACGGCGTCTGCCGCATGTACCCCTCGTAGCGCTCCTTGCTCCAGTCCGACTCCGTCTCCCCGTGCCGGCGCTTCACGAACGGGATCACGCCCTCGAAGCCCGTGGAGTACTGGCGCTCACGACCCCACCGGTTGCGGTAGCGCACCTGCACCTCGTGGTCCTTGCCGTGCAGCAAGGCGTCCTTGGCCCGCTTGGGCAGAGCCCGCCACGGCGTGTCCATCGAGAAGGACAGGTCGTCGGCCAGCGCCGTCATCAGGCGCTGGAAGTAGTCCGCCGACGCGCTCGCCCACGGCGCGATCGCCCCCTCGGCCAGCGTGAGGTCCTCGTCCGGCACCACCAGGTCCGGGTCCACCTCCAGCTGGGTCCCGATGCCCGTGCACTCCGGGCACGCCCCGAAGGGCGCGTTGAACGAGAACGAACGCGGCTCGATCTCGTCCACGTCCAGCGGGTGCTCGTTCGGGCACGCCATCTTCTCCGAGAAGCGGCGCTCGCCGGCCGGCCCCTCCACGTCCACCAGGTCGGCCACCAGCAGCCCGCCCGAGAGCACCAGAGCGGTCTCCACCGAGTCCGTCAGGCGCCGCTTGACGCCGTCCTTGACCACCAGACGGTCGACCACCACCTCGATGGTGTGCTTGAGCTTCTTCTGCAGCGTGGGCGGGCTGTCCAGCCCGACGACCTCACCGTCCACCCGGGCCCGCGCGAAGCCCTTCGACTGCAGCTCGCGGAAGAGGTCCGCGTACTCGCCCTTGCGGTCGCGCACCACCGGCGCCAGCACCTGGAAGCGCGTCCCCACCTCCAGCTCCAGCAGCTGGTCCACGATCTGCTGCGGCGTCTGCCGGCCCACCGGCTCCCCGCACACCGGGCAGTGCGGGCGCCCCGCCCGCGCGAACAGCAGGCGCAGGTAGTCGTACACCTCGGTGATCGTCCCCACCGTGGAGCGGGGGTTGCGCGAGGTCGACTTCTGGTCGATCGAGACCGCTGGCGACAACCCCTCGATGAAGTCCACGTCGGGCTTGTCCATCTGCCCCAGGAACTGGCGCGCGTAGGCCGACAGCGACTCCACGTAACGGCGCTGCCCCTCGGCGAAGATCGTGTCGAAGGCCAGGGACGACTTCCCCGACCCCGACAGCCCCGTGAAGACCACCAGGCTGTCGCGCGGCAGGTCGACCGACACGTTCTTCAGGTTGTGCTCGCGCGCCCCGCGCACCACCAGGCGGTCGGAGCTGACGGCGGCAGTGGCCACCGGCCGGGTGGCGGTGCCCGCCGCGGCACGGGTGGTGCGGCGGGACATGCTGCTGGAGCGGGAGGAGCCGCTGGAGGGGGTGCGAGAGGCCACGGGCCCAACCCTAGGCGCCGCCTCCGACACCGCCCGCCGACCACCCGGCCGACCGCTGCGCCCAGCACGCCCGCCGGGGATCGTCCGATGGGAGGACGACGGTAGTTGAAGGTGACGACTACTCTGGCTGCATGGCCCCCGCCGACACCGACCCCACCACGACCGCTCCCCGCTGGCTCGACCCCGACGAGCAGCGCACCTGGCGCGGCTTCCTCGCAGCCGTGCAGCTGCTCATGGACCGGGTCGACCGCCAGCTGCAGCACGACTCCGGCGTGGTCCACACCTACTACGAGATGCTCGTGCGCCTGTCCGAGGCCCCCGGGCGCTCGCTGCGCATGAGCGAGCTCGCCGACTCCTCGCTGTCCTCGCGCAGCCGCGTCTCGCACGCCGTCGCACGCATGGAGGAGCGCGGCTGGATCCGCCGCGAGGCGTGCGCCACCGACGGGCGCGGCTTCAACGCCGTCCTGACCGACCAAGGCCTGAAGGCCCTGCAGGCCGCGGCCCCCGCGCACGTGGAGACCGTCCGCGAGCTGCTGTTCGACCAGCTCGACGCCGAGCAGCAGCTGCAGCTGCGCCGCATCAGCGAGACCCTCCTGCAGCACCTGACCGCCACCGGCAGCGTGTCCCCGGTCCCGCTCGTGGCCCCACTGGGCGACTGAGGCGCCGCTCAGCCGCCCCGGCCGCCGCTCGGCCTCAGGCGCCCTGCGCCGCCCGCATCCCCCGCAGCTCCTTCTTCAGGTCACCGATCTCGTCGCGCAACCGCGCCGCCAGCTCGAACTGCAGCTCCGCGGCCGCCGAACGCATCTGCTCGCTCAGCTGCTGGATGAGGTCGGCCAGGTCCGCCTGCGGCATCGACCCACGCGGCTCCGGGCCCACCTCGCGACCCACCGACGCCCCCTTGGCCCCCCGGGCCGGCACCGGGGCCTTGCCCCGCGACTGCGACCGGCCGCTGCCCCCCTGCGCAGCCAGGAGCGCGGAGGTGTCGGCGTCCTCGCGGGCGATGAGGTCGGTGATGTCGGCGATGCGCTTGCGCAGCGGCATCGGGTCCACACCGCGCTCGCGGTTGTACGCGACCTGCTTCTCCCGCCGGCGGTTCGTCTCCTCGATCGCCTTCTCCATCGACGGGGTGATCGTGTCGGCGTACATGTGCACCTGACCGGAGACGTTGCGGGCCGCGCGGCCGATCGTCTGGATCAGCGAGGTCGCCGACCGCAGGAAGCCCTCCTTGTCGGCGTCCAGGATCGCCACCAGCGACACTTCGGGCAGGTCCAGCCCCTCGCGCAGCAGGTTGATCCCCACCAGCACGTCGTACTCGCCCTGGCGCAGCTCCCGCAGCAGCTCCACCCGCCGCAGCGTGTCGATGTCGGAGTGCAGGTACCGCACCCGCACCCCCTGGTCCAGGAGGTAGTCGGTGAGGTCCTCGGCCATCTTCTTCGTCAGGGTCGTCACCAGGACCCGCTCGTCGCGCTCGGCCCGCGCCCGCACCTCGTGCAGCAGGTCGTCGATCTGCCCCTTGGTCGGCTTGACCACCACCTGCGGGTCCACCAGACCCGTCGGCCGGATGATCTGCTCCACCACCCCGTCGCCGCGGGACAGCTCGTACGGGCCGGGCGTCGCCGACAGGTACACCGTCTGCCCGACCCGCTCCAGGAACTCCTCCCAGCGCAGCGGGCGGTTGTCCATCGCACTGGGCAGGCGGAAGCCGAAGTCCACCAGCGTGCGCTTGCGCGAGGCGTCCCCCTCGTACATCGCCCCGATCTGCGGGACCGTCACGTGCGACTCGTCGATGACGAGCAGGAAGTCCTCGGGGAAGTAGTCCAGCAGCGTGTTCGACGCCGAGCCCGGCTCCCGGCCGTCCATGTGCCGGGAGTAGTTCTCCACCCCGGAGCACGTGCCGACCTGGCGCAGCATCTCGATGTCGTACGTCGTGCGCATCCGCAGCCGCTGGGCCTCCAGCAGCTTGCCCTGCTGTTCCAGCTCCGCCAGCCGCTCGGCCAGCTCCGCCTCGATCGTGCCGATGGCCCGCTCCAGGCGCTCCGGCCCGGCGACGTAGTGCGAGGCGGGGAAGACGTGGACCATCTCCTCCTCGCGCAGCACCTCCCCCGTCAGCGGGTTCAGCGTGTAGAGCTTGTCGATCTCGTCGCCGAAGAACTCCACGCGCAGCGCGTGCTCCTCGTACTGGGGGATGATCTCCACGGTGTCCCCCCGCACGCGGAACGTGCCGCGCGTGAAGGCCATGTCGTTGCGGGTGTACTGCATGCCCACGAACTTCCGCAGCAGGTCGTCCCGGTCCATGCTCTCGCCGACCCGCAGCGTGACCATGCGGTCCACGTACTCCTGCGGCGTGCCCAGCCCGTAGATGCACGACACGGTGGCGACCACCACGACGTCGCGGCGCGTCAGCAGCGAGTTCGTCGCCGAGTGGCGCAACCGCTCCACCTCGTCGTTGATCGAGGAGTCCTTCTCGATGTACGTGTCCGACTGCGGCACGTACGCCTCGGGCTGGTAGTAGTCGTAGTAGGAGACGAAGTACTCCACCGCGTTGTTCGGCAGCAGCTCGCGGAACTCGTTGGCCAGCTGCGCCGCCAGCGTCTTGTTGGGCGCCATCACCAGGGTGGGACGCTGCACCTGCTCGATGAGCCACGCGGTGGTCGCCGACTTGCCCGTGCCGGTCGCCCCCAGCAGCACCACGTCCTTCTCCCCCGCCTGCACGCGGCGGGCCAGCTCGGCGATCGCGGCCGGCTGGTCGCCGGAGGGGGCGAACTCGGAGACCACCTCGAAGGGGGCCACCCGTCGCTGGATGTCAGTCGTGGGCCGCATGCGCCCACTGTAGGTCGGCGCTCCGACACGAGCCCCTGGTCACGCCCGCAGCGAACGACTGCGGCCACCGGCTGCACGGCGCACGCTCACCCCGGAGCGCTCCAGCCGGTGCGCACGGCCCACTCCCGCGCGGCGGCCAGTGAACCGGGTCCACCCACGGCGCTGCGGGCGGACGGCGCGACGGCACGCGCCCAGTCACGCAGCAGCAGCTCCCGCCGCCAGCTCTCGGAGCCGCGCACCCGCACCAGCAGCCGCGCCGGGCGCCCCGGGTCGGCCGAGGCGTGCAGCGCCTCCGCGGGCGCGTCCGGCCGCACCCGTGCGCCCGGGACCGCGGGGAACCCCGACTCGGTCAGCGGGTCGGCCACCGCCTCCACGTCCGGGGGCGAGTCGACCGCCAGCTGCAGGTCGAGCACGTCCACCGCCGGTGCACCGCGCACCGCGGTGGGTCCGACGTGCTCCACGTCGCGCTGCGGCACCCCGGCGGCGCGGGCCACCCGCGCGGCCAGGCGCGCGGCTTGAGCCGGCCACGAGGGGTCCGGCGCGACCACGACGGACGCCGGCAGCGGCGCCGGCCGGCGCTCGCGCAGGTGCCGCTCGAAGGGCACCAACCGGCTGCTCCACAGCTCCTCCACCCGGGCGGGCAGCGGGTCGGGCGCGCCCTCCGGGCGCCGCGCGTTGTCGAGCACGACGTCGGCCGCGGCCAGCCGCTCGTCATCGCCGGCCTGCGCCGCGACCCGCGCCCGGGCGTCGTCCCGGCTCATGCCCCGGTCCTCGACCAGCCGCCGCACCCGCTCCTCGACGTCGGCGTGCACGACCACCACGAGCGGGAAGCGCGCCGCCGCACCGGTCTCCACCAGCAGCGGGACGTCCTCGACGACGACCGCCTGCGCAGGCGCCGCGGCCACCAGCTCCTCACGACGGGCAGCCACCAGCGGGTGGACCAGCGCGTTGAGATCGGCCCTCGCAGCCGGGTCGGAGAACACCAGCCGCCCGAGCGCGGCACGGTCGAGCTCCCCCGTCGCGGTCAGCACCCGCGGCCCGAAGCGCTCCGCGACGGCGCGCAACCCCGGCGTGCCGGGCGACACCACCTCGCGGGCCAGCACGTCGGCGTCGACCAGGACCGCCCCGCAACGGGCCAGCAACCGGGCGACGGTCGACTTGCCCGCCCCGATCCCACCGGTCAGCCCCACGCGCAGCACTCGCGCACAGTATCCGTGTCTCTGAGTTACTGGCTTTTGAGGGTTGAATTTCAGAATCCAGAGGTTACGTATCCGTTACCCGCGATAAGCGAAAGTTCCGTTGAATCACCGTCACGATCGACGACCCGGAGCCGTCTCGGTCGCTGCGCGACGGGAGCCGGCGGTCCGGTGCAGTCACCCTTGCGCGCCGCGCTCCCCCGGCACGACGAGACCCGCCGGCGTCCACCGCCCCGCTAGGGACCCCAAGGGGTCGGCCAGCAGAGGGGCGAAGGCCAGCTCCGCAGCCCCCAGGAGGGTCGAGTCGCGGCCCAGGCCGGCCGGGCGCACCGCCACCCGGGAGCGCAGCACGGGGGTGGTGAACCTCTCGAGCCACGGCAGGACGTCGCCGGCCACTTCGGGCCACAGCTCGCGCCACAGCCCGTCGCCGAGCAGGACGACCTGGGGGTCGAAGACGTTGACGAGGCTGGCGAGCCCTCCGGCGAAGCTGCGCGAGAGCTTGTCGCGCGTGCGGCGGGAGACGACACCACCGGCACGCAGGCGGGCCAGCACCTGCTGCACGACGTCGGGCGCCCCGGGGTCCAGCTCGAAGAGCTCGGCCCAGGCACCGGCCATCGCCTGGGCCTCCCAGCAGCCGCGACTCCCGCAGTGGCAGGCCCGGCCGGCGGGGTCCACGCCGATGTGCCCCACCTCTCCCCCGAAGCCGCGGTGACCGGTCAGGGGGTGCCCGCCGGTGAGGACCCCGCCGCCGAGCCCGTGGGTGCCGCTGAGGTAGACGACGTCGGTGTGGTCGACGGCAGCGCCGCGGCGCTGCTCGGCCAGGAGACCGAGGTCGGCGTCGTTGGCGACCTGCACGGGCAGGGCGAGCCCGCCGCGGGTCGCGAGGACCCCGGCGACGAGGTCTCGCAGCGGTACCTCGCGCCAGCCGAGGTGGGGTGCGGAGGCGACGACGCCGGTGGCGGCGTGGACGGTGCCGGGGACGGCGAGGGCGATCCCCGCGACGTGCTGGGCGTCCTGGCCGCACAAGCGCCGAGCGGCGTCGGCGACGAGCTGCACGACGGCCTCGGGGCCGGCGGTGGGGCTGGTCGGGCTGCCCCACCGGGCGAGGACCGTGCCGCCGAGGCCGACGCGGACGACCTGCAGGTCGTGCACGTCGACCTGCACGGCGAGCACGGAGGTGCCGCCGGTGGCGACGGGGCGAGGTCGCACCTGGAGGGAGGGGCGGCCCACGCGACCGGGGGTGAGGTCGGCGGGTCGCTCCTCGACGAGCAGGCCGGCGTCGACGAGGACGCCGACGAGGTCACCGACGGTGGAACGGTTGAGCTGGAGCGAGCGGGTCACGTCCGCCCGGGTCGCGGCGCCCCACCGGTGCACGAGCCCGAGCAGCGCCGCCAGGTTGTGCCGGCGGACGTCGTCCTGGCCGCGGCCCCGCGGGGTCGCCACGAGCACGGGTCAGATGGCCGCGGACGCGCGACGCCGGCGGGACGTGGCGTCGACCGCTGCGGCGAGCAGCAGGACGGCGCCCGTGACGAGGTAGTTGACGAAGGCTCGCTGCCCGAGCAGGCCGAGGCCGTTGGCGATGGTGGCGATGACCAGCCCGCCGATGACGGCGTTGGAGATCTTGCCCTTGCCGCCGAAGAGGCTGGTGCCGCCGATGACGGCGGCACCCACCCCGAGCAGCAGGGTGTTGCCGCCGCCGGAGCCGGGGGCGACGGAGTTCAAGCGGGAGGCGTCGATGACGCCGGAGAACGCCGCCAGGGTCGAGCCGATCATGAAGACGGACAACCGGACCCCGCGCACCGAGATGCCCGCCCGGCGAGCCGCCTCGGGGTTGCCACCGACCGCGTAGACGTGGCGGCCGTACGCGGTGCGCCCGAGCACGAGGGTGAGCACGACGAGCAGGACCGCGATGACGGGCACGGAGTAGGGGATGCCGGCGAGCACGATGCTGGGCACGCGGGCGCGGTTCTGGGAGAGGATCGCGGTGAGCACGAGCAGCACGAGCAGCACGACGGCGACGCGCAGGACCACGAGCCCGATGTTGTCGCGGCTCAGGCCGCGGCGGCGCTGACCGACCCAGCGGCCGAAGCTGACGGCCGCGTAGGCGACGGCGGCGGCGACGGCCAGCACCCAGCCCAGCCAGACGGGCACGTTGCTGTTCGCGATGGCGACGATGACGGGGTCGCGCACCGGGATGGTGCCGCCCTCGCCGATGAGCCACAGCGTCACGCCCTGCACGCCGAGGAAGAAGGCGAGGGTGACCACGAAGGAGGGTATGCCGATGCGCGAGACCAGCAGGCCGATGAGGGTGCCGATCGCCAGGCCGGTGAGCAGCGCACCGAGCAGCCCCAGGTACCAGGGCAGCCCGTGGTCGCGGAAGAGGAGCGCCATGACGGCCGCGGAAGCCCCGCCGGCGACCCCCGCGGAGAGGTCGATGTCGCCCAGCAGTAGCACGAAGGTCAAACCCATCGCCAGGACGATGATGCTCGAGGCCTGCACGAGCAGGTTGGCGATGTTTCCGGCAGTGGCGAAGGTGCCCGGCCTCAGGACGGCGAAGAGGACGAAGAGGACGACGAGGCCGAGGACGGCGGGGAGGGAGCCGATGTCTCCACCGCGCAGCCGGTTGAGGTAGGCGCGCACACCCTCGCCGAAACCGGGTTCGGCGGCCTGGCGGGCCATCGGGCTCTCACCGCTGGTGGCGGTGGCGCGGGCGAGCTCGCGGATGCGTTCGGCCTCGGTGGCGGGGCCGTCGGCGGTGGTGGCGCCGGTCTCGGACCGTGTCCGGGAAGCGGCCCGGGGTTCGCTGGGGGTGGTCATGGGGTCCTTCGCCTCAGGCGGTCGCGGACAGGGTTTCGGGTGCGAGGCCGAGCTCGCCGGAGCGGCCGGCGGTGATGAGCTCCACCACCTGGCTGCTGGTCACGTCGCGGGTGCGCACGGTGGCGGCCGAGCGGCCGAGGTAGAGCGCGGTGATGTTGTCCGCGACCTCGAAGACGTCGTTGAGGTTGTGGGAGATGAGCACGACGCCCAGGCCGTTGTCGGCCAGGCGACGGACCAGGTCCAGCACCTGGCGGGTCTGGGCGACGCCGAGGGCCGCGGTCGGCTCGTCGAGCAGCACGACCTTCGAGTTCCACAGGACGGCCTTGGCGATGGCCACGGTCTGGCGCTGGCCACCGGAGAGGCTGGAGACGAGCTGGCGCACGGAACGGACGGTGCGCACGGACAGGCTCGCCAGGGTCTGGCGCGCCATCTCCTCCATGGTGGGTTCGTCGAGCAGGACGCCGCGGCGCTTCTCCCGCCCGAGGAACATGTTCTGGACGATGTCGAGGTTGTCGCACAGGGCGAGGTCCTGGTAGACGACCTCGATGCCGAGTTCGGCGGTGTCCCTGGGCCCGTGGACGTGCACCCGCCGGCCCTCGAAGAAGAAGTCGCCGGCGTCGGTGGTGTAGATGCCGGCGATGCACTTGACGAGCGTGGACTTGCCGGCTCCGTTGTCGCCCACGAGGGCGGTGACCTCGCCGGCGCGCACGTCCAGGTCGACGCCGTGCAGGACCTGCACCGCGCCGAAGCTCTTGTCGATGCCGCGCAGGGACAGCATCGGGCTGTCTCCCGTCGAGGTGGTCTGGGTCATGGTTCCTCCTCCGGGCACCCCGGGGCGGTCGGTGCCGCGGGGCCTGCACCGGGGTGCCGGTGCAGGCCCCGCGGCGAGGGTCAGGAGATGCCGAGCTCGGAGCAGGCCGTGGCGAACTCGCCGGTGCACAGGTCCTCGGCGCTGACGAACCCGTCGTCGACGACCGTCTTGACGTTGTCGCGGAAGACGGCCTCCGGCTCGAGGAGGACGGACTCGACGTCGCGGCCGCCCTCCTCGTCACGCACGGTGCCCGTCGTCTCGGGCTCTTCCCCGTTGACCAGCGCGATGGCGATGTCGGCGAGGGCGTTGGCCTCCTCGGCGACGGGCTTGTAGACCGTCATGCACTGGGTGCCGGCGAGGATGTTCTGCAGGCCCTGGGTGGTGGCGTCCTGGCCGGTGACGGGCACCTGCCCGGCGCGGCCGTTGCGCGCCAGGATGGAGATGGCGGCGTTGCCGAGGCCGTCGTTGGCGGCGAGGACGCCGTCGATGGCGCCGCCCTGCTGGGTGAGCATCTGCTCGAAGATGGTGGCGGCCTGCTGGTTGCTCCAGTCCGGGACCGCCTGCTCGGCCACGACGGTGTAGTCGCTGACCTGGTCGAGGACGCTGTGGGCGCCCTGCGAGAACAGGGTGGCGTTGTTGTCGTCGGGCGAGCCGTTGAGGTAGGCGATGTTCTTCGGTCCGGCGCCGAGGCACTGCTGCAGACCCTCGCCCTGGAGCTCGCCGACGCGGGTGTTGTCGAACGAGACGTAGTAGTTCGCGGAGCCGCCCAGGGTGAGGCGGTCGTAGTCGATGGTCTGCACGCCGGCCTGCTCGGCGCGGCTCTGGATGGCGGCTCCGGAAGCGGAGTCGAGGTTGGCGATGGCGAGGACGGCGACGCCCTGGGTGATCATCTGGTCGGCGATCGTCTGCATGGCGGCCGCGTCGCCCTGGGCGTTCTGGATGTCCACCTCGACACCGGCGTCGTCGAAGGCCTGCTGGAGCAGGGGGCGGTCGAAGGACTCCCAGCGCACCGACGACTCGGTGTCCGGGAGGATCACGCCGACCTGCGGGCCGCCGCTGGATTCGCCCGCAGGGGTTTCGCCGCCGCTGGACTCGCCGCAGGCTGAGACCAGAAGGAGGGCTGCGGCACCGGTGGCCGCCAGGGCGGTGAGTCGCACGCGCATGGATGCTCCTTCGCATCTGCCGGAGCTGCACTGCCCCGGACGTATGTTGTGCGCGCCAACATATAGACCCCGGGCCCGGAAGCGAAGGACCGTGACCATCTCGTGATACCGCTGGTCGCGCCGGCACCGGGGCCGGCGGACGTGCGCGCGACGTGCGAGTGCCCGACCACGGGGAGGTGGTCGGGCTCTCGCACGCCGCGGTGCGTCGGGTCAGCGCGTCAGCGCACCCCGCCGCGCCGCTTGTTGTAGACGTCGAAGGCCACGGCCAGCAGCAGCACCAGGCCCTTGATGACCTGCTGGAGGGACTGGTCCACGCCGAGCAGCTGCATGCCGTTGGAGATCACACCGACGAGGAGACCGCCGATCATGGCGCCGGTGACCTTGCCGACGCCGCCGGTGACGGCTGCTCCGCCGATGAAGGCCGCGGCGATGGCGTCCAGCTCGAAGCTGTTGCCGGCGCCGGGCTGGGCGCCGTTGGAGCGCGAGGAGAAGATGACGCCCGCCACCGCGGCCAGGAAGCCCATGTTCACGAAGATCCAGAAGTTGACCCTCCGGACGTTCACGCCGGACAGCTGCGCCGCGGCGAGGTTGCCGCCGATGGCGTACACCTGGCGGCCGAACACCGAGGACTTCATGATCATCGAGTAGGTCAGGATCAGGACCGCGAGGATGATCAGGACGATCGGCATGCCACGGCTGTTCGCCAGCTGCCAGGCGAAGGCCATCACCACGGCGGCGACGGCGACGATCTTCAGCACGAACAGCGCCATCGACTCGACGGTCTGCTGGTAGCGGACCCGGGCCAGGCGGTTGCGGACCTGGCTGACGGCGTAGCCCGCCACCGCCAGGGCACCGATGAACAGGGTGAACGCGTCGTACCCGTAACCACCCATCAGAGCGGGGATGAAGCCCGTGGCGATCCCGTTGTACTCCGCCGGGAACGGCGACAGCGACACGTTGTCCAGGACGTAGTACGTCAGGCCGCGGAACAGCAGCATGCCGGCCAGCGTCACGATGAAGGCGGGGATGCCGACGAAGGCGACCCAGAACCCTTGCCAGGCGCCGATGGCGAGGCCCACGGCCAGAGCGGCGAGCACGCCGACCCACCACGGCTGGCTCGAGCCGATCACCAGTTGCGCGGAGACGGCTCCGGTCAGCGCCACCACCGAACCGACCGACAGGTCGATGTGGCCGGCGACGATGACGATGACCATGCCGATCGCCAGGACCAGCACGTACGAGTACTGCAGGACGATGTTGGTGATGTTGCCCGGGCTCAGCGACAACCAGTCGGTGAGGAAGGCGAACAGCAGCACCACGACGACGAACGCGATGTAGATGCCGCTCTCGCGCAGGTTGCCCGTCATCGCGCGGAAGGGGTTCGCAGAGCCGGTGCGCGGCGCGGGGGGTCTGCCGGGCAGGCTCCCCGGAGCCGTGCCCTTCTTGAGGAGGTCGCCGGTACCGCTCATGCGGAGTGCTCCTGGTCATCGTCGGTGGAGGGGGTGTGCGCGCCGGCCCGCGCCGGCGTCTTGTCCTTGGTCATGAGGCTCATGAGCCTCTCCTGCGTCGCCTCGCTCGCGGGCAGCTGCCCGGTGATGCGACCTGCGGAGAGCGTGTAGATGCGGTCGCAGATGCCCAGCAGCTCGGGCAGTTCGGAGGAGATCACGATGACCGCCTTGCCCGCCGCCACGAGGCGGTTGATGATCGTGTAGATCTCGTACTTGGCGCCGACGTCGATGCCGCGGGTCGGCTCGTCGAGGATCAGGACCTCCGGGTCGGAGTAGATCCACTTCGACAGGACGACCTTCTGCTGGTTCCCGCCGGACAGCTTGCCCGTCACCGCCATGACGGTGGGGGCCTTGATGTTCATGCTGCGCTTGCTGTCCTCGGCGACGCGGATCTCCTCGTGGGAGTTCACGAAACCGGCGGTGGCGAGCTTGCCCAGCGCCGCGGCGGAGACGTTCCGCTTGATGTCGTCGATGAGGTTCAGGCCGTACTTCTTGCGGTCCTCGGTGGCGTAGGCGATGCCGTGCTTGATGGCTTCACGCACCGAGCGGGCCTGGATCGGCTTGCCGTGCATGTAGAGCTGCCCGGAGATGTAGCGCCCGTAGGAGCGGCCGAACACGCTCATCGCCAGTTCGGTGCGGCCGGCGCCCATGAGGCCCGCGATGCCGATGACCTCCCCTGCCCGCACGGACAGCTCGGCCCCGTCCACGACGTGCCGGTCCTGGGTGGGGTGCCCCACGGTCCAGCCCTCGACGCGGAACACCTCCTCGCCGGGGTGGGACTCGCGCTCGGGGTACCTGCTGTCCAGGTCGCGGCCGACCATGCCGCGGATGATGCGGTCCTCGGTGACGGCGTCGGCGCGCATGTCGAGGGTCTCGATCGTCTGCCCGTCGCGGATGATGGTCACCGCGTCGGAGATGGACTCGATCTCGTTGAGCTTGTGCGAGATCATGATGCTCGTCATGCCCTCGCTGCGCAGCTGCCGCAGCAGGCCCAGCAGGTGCTCGGAGTCGTTGTCGTTCAGCGCCGCGGTCGGCTCGTCAAGGATCAGCAGCTTGACGTCCTTGCTGAGCGCCTTGGCGATCTCGACGAGCTGCTGCTTGCCGACGCCGAGCTGGCCGATGGGGGTCGTGGGGTTCTCGTCGAGACCCACGCGAGCCAGCAGCCGGGACGCCTCGCCGTTGGCGCGGTTCCAGTCGATGAGGCCGCTGCGCCCCTTGACCTCGTTGCCCAGGAAGAGGTTCTCGGCGATGGACAGGTACGGCACGAGCGCCAGTTCCTGGTGGATGATGGCGATGCCGGCCTTCTCGCTGTCCGAGATGCCGCCGAACCGGCAGACCTCGCCGTCGAAGAAGATCTCACCCTCGTAGGTGCCGTGCGGGTACACGCCCGACAGGACCTTCATGAGGGTGGACTTGCCCGCGCCGTTCTCGCCGCAGATGGCGTGCACCTCACCGCGTCGCACCGACAGCGAGACGTCGGACAGCGCCTTCACGCCGGGGAAGGTCTTGGTGATGGAACGCATTTCCAGGATGTTCTCGGTCATCGGCGCGCCGTCGTCCTCGCTCGGGGAACCGTGCGGGCGCTCAGCAGCGCCCGCGGTGGGGTGGGGGTGTGTTCGGGGCGTGCCCCGTCCCCGCCGCGGAGCGCGACGGGGACGGGGCACGGACCAGCGGGAGGTCAGCCGGCCTGGCCGGTGTCGACCTCGGCCTGGCTGTAGTACTCGGTGTCCACCAGGGTCTCGACGATGTTGTCCTTGGTGACGATCTGGGACTCCAGCAGGTAGGCCGGGACGACCTTCACACCGTTGTCGTACGTGGTGGTGTCGTTGGCCTCGGGCTCCTCGCCGGCGAGCATCGCCTCGGCGGCGGTCACGGCCTGCTCGGCGAGCTTGCGGGTGTCCTTGAAGATGGTGGAGTACTGCACGCCGTCGTTGATGAGCTTGACGGAGGCGATCTCGGCGTCCTGGCCGGTGATGACCGGCATGGGCTTGTCGGCGCCGCCGTAGCCGGCGTTCTGCAGCGCGGTGATGATGCCTCGGGAGATGCCGTCGTAGGGCGACAGCACGCCGTCGACGTTGCTGCCGTCGTTGTAGGCCGAGGTGAGCAGGTCCTCCATGCGCTTCTGCGCGGTCTCCTGCTGCCAGCGCAGGATGGCGGCCTGGTCGATCGTGGTCTGGCCGGACTTGACGACGACCTGGCCGGAGTCGATGAACGGCTGGATGGTGTCCATCGCGCCGTTCCAGAAGAACTGTGCGTTGTTGTCGTCCAGGGAACCGGCGAACAGCTCGACGTTGAAGGGGCCGGTGGCGGTTCCGGCGGAACCGTCCTCGTTGAGCAGGCCCAGGCCCGTCAGCAGCGAGGTCCCCTGCTGCACCCCGACGTTGTAGTTGTCGAAGGAGACGTAGAAGTCGACGTCACCGCTGCCGCGGATGAGGCGGTCGTAGGAGATGACCGGGATGTCGGCGGCCGCAGCGGCGGCGAGCTGGCTGCTCAGCGCGGTGCCGTCGATCGCGGCGACGACGAGGAGGTCGACGCCCTTGGTGATGAGCTGGTCGATCTGCTGCGACTGGGTGGGGATGTCGTCGTTGGCGTACTGCAGGTCGACCGCGTAGCCGGCCTCCTCCAGACCCGCCTTGACGTTGTTGCCGTCGGCGATCCAGCGCTCGGACGTCTGGGTCGGCATCGCCACGCCGACGGTGACGTCACCGTCGGATGCGCCGCCAGAACCGGAGGTCCCGGAGCCGGCGCCCTCACCGCCGCAGGCGGAGACGGTCAGGGCCAGGCCGGCGGCGAAGGCGGCCAGGTAGCGACGAGTGATCACGGCGGAACTCCTCTGTACCTCGTGAGCGTCGGAACGCGGGCGGTTCGCGACGTGTGTTCTAGGGTGCCAACTGGTGGCGTGGTGACCGCGTGCTCGCCGGGCTTCCTCGTCCCGTTCAACAGCAGCAAGCGGTTGGACGTCGAACATTGTTAACGTTAGCAGTCTGGGCAGTCAAGCCGTTCCCCCATCGGGAGCAACGGTGGCGCACAGCGGGTCCGGGCCGGGCGCGCACCGTCGTCGCTGAGCTACCCTGACGGTTCCGGGCGACGCGCCCGCCGGTTCGGCGGGTGCTCCCGGCCCCACACGTGGACGTCCTGGGCCGGCCCGATCCCCCGCTCCCCCGTGCCCCGCACGGCCACAGGCAGGAAACGCAGAATGAGTCCTCCTCCAGACCCGGCGCCGACGCCGGCAGAGGGCCCGCGGACACCGGTGCTGGCGGACGTCGCAGAGCTCGCGGGCGTGTCGCAGCAGACCGTCTCGCGGGTCGTCCGCGGCTCCGGCTCGGTGGCCCGGCGGACCAGGGAACGCGTCGAGCAGGCCATCGCGGAACTGGGGTACCAGCCGAACGCGGCTGCCCGGGCCCTGGTGACCCGGCGTTCGCACCGCATCGGCGTGGTGGCGGCCAGCACCTCCCTGTACGGGCCGGCGCTGACCCTGGTGGGGGTGCAGGAAGCCGCTCGTGCCGCGGGGTACTCCGTCACGGTCGTCATGGTCAGCGACCTGCTGCCCGCGACGGTCGAGGAGGCGTTCCAGGAGCTGCGCGGGCAGTCGGTCGACGGCGCCATCGCCGTGGTCCCCGAGGACGCCTCCCAGGCGGCCGTCGCGGCGGCGAGCGCGGCCTTCCCGTGCGTGCAGGCGCCCGGGCTGGACGGTGCGGGTGTGCCGGACGCGTACTGGGGGGAGGTGGCCGCGGCGCGCCGGGTGACCGAGCACCTGCTGGAGCTGGGCCACCGCACCGTGCACCACGTGGGTGGTCCGGTGGACTGGGCCGAGTCCCGGGCCCGGTCGACCGGGTGGCGCACGGCGCTGGTGGAGGCGATGCGGGTGGTCCCGCGGCCCGTGCGCGGGGACTGGACGGCGGCCTCGGGTTACCGGGCGGGCCGTGAGGTGCTGGCCGCCGGCGCCACCGCGGTGTTCTGCGGCAACGACCACATGGCCGTCGGGGTGGTGCGGGCGGTCACGGAGAGCGGGCTGTCGGTGCCCGGCGACGTGAGCGTGGTGGGGTTCGACGACGTCCCGGAGGCGGCCTACCTCAACCCGCCGCTGACGACGGTGCACCAGGACTTCACGGAGATCGGCCGGCGGTGCGTGCGGGTGCTGCTGGGGCGGCTGGCCCGCCGGGTGGTCGAGCCCGGACCGCTCCACCCCGCGCTGGTCGTGCGGGCCAGCACGGGTCCGCCGCCCGCGGGCGCGGAGCCGTCCGGTCCGGTGGGTCCGGTGCGTGGTGGACGCGGTGGGGTGCGTGAGCCGCTGCCCCCCTCCCCCACCACCGGAGCTCCCTGAGCCTGGCACCGCGCGCACCGCGGAGCCGGCACGCACGAGGGCCCCGGCCGCTGCTGGAGCGGTCGGGGCCCTCGTGCGTGCTGGTGCTGCGGTGGGGGGGGGGGGGGGGGGGGGGGGGGGGGGGGGGGGGGGGGGGGGGGGGGGGGGGGGGGGGGGGGGGGGGGGGGGGGGGGGGGGGGGGGGGGGGGGGGGGGGGGGGGGG
>NZ_JBJLSE010000072.1:0-21077 GCF_050871845.1 Kineococcus arenarius subsp. arenarius | reverse complement strand
ACCCCCCAGCGGGGGTGCCGGGCCGTCGTGCGTCCGGCGGGCCCGCACGGGTGGTCTCTGCGAAGATCGTCGCCGTGACGGGCACGACGGCAGGCACGACGGCGGGCACCACGGTGCGAGCGGTGCGGGTCCGGCAGGCCCGCACCGGTGACGTGCCGGTGGTCCGGGCGCTCGTGGAGTCCTACGCGCGCGAGCGGATCCTGCTCGCCAAGGAGCTCATCACCCTGTACGAGGCCGTGCAGGAGTTCGTCGTCGCCGAGGTCGACGACCCCGCCGCCCCCGGCGGGGCGCGCGTCGTCGGCTGCGGAGCGCTGCACGTGCTGTGGGAGGACCTGGCCGAGGTGCGCACCCTGGCCGTGGACCCCTCCGTGCGCGGGCGGGGCGTGGGGCACCGGCTCCTGGAGGCCCTGCTCGCGCGGGCCGCCGACCTGGGCGTCACCCGCCTCTTCTGCCTCACCTTCGAGACCGGCTTCTTCGCCGCCCACGGGTTCGAGGAGATCGACGGCACCCCCGTCGACCCGGACGTCTACGCGGAGATGCTGCGCTCGCACGACGAGGGCGTCGCGGAGTTCCTCGACCTGGCCCGCGTGAAGCCCAACACGCTCGGCAACACCAGGATGCTGCGGGTCGCCCCCCGCGGCCGCACCGAGGAGGAGCCCCCGTGAGCACCACCGACCCGGCCCCCGGCCCCACCGCGCTGATCGTCATGGGGGTCTCGGGCAGCGGCAAGACCACCGTGGCGCTGGGGGTCTCGCAGGACCGCGGCTGGGAGTACGCCGAGGGCGACGACTTCCACCCGCGCGCCAACGTGGAGAAGATGCGCGACGGCCACCCCCTGGACGACGACGACCGCTGGCCGTGGCTGCGCTCCATCGCCAGCTGGATCGGGGAGCGCGAGGCCGCCGGGGAGTCCGTCGTGGTGACCTGCTCCGCCCTCAAGCGCGCCTACCGCGAGCTGCTGAGCGAGGGGCACCCCTCGGCGCGCTTCTGCCAGCTCGTGGTGCCCGAGGACGTCCTCACCGAGCGGCTCGCGAACCGCCGGGGGCACTACATGCCGGCCTCGCTGCTGCGCAGCCAGCTGGACACCCTGCAGGACCTGCAGCCCGACGAGCCCGGTTTCCAGGTGTGCGTGGAGGGCGGCCCCGACGCCGTCGTCGCCGAGGTGCTGCGCCACCTCTGAGCGGGGCACCCGGGTCGAGGGCCCGACCCCGGGGCGGGGTTCAGGAGCGCGGCAGCGTGAAGGTGCCGTCCGGCAGCGGCTCGACGAGGCCGTCGGCGACCAGGCCGTCCAGGCAGCGCTCGCGCTGCGCGGGGTCGGTGCTCCACGCGGCGGCCAGCTCGGCCCCGGACACGGGCCCGTGCGCCTGCCGCAGCACCGCCAGCAGCCGCCCGCGGACCTGGCGGTCCGTGCCCGCCCAGCGCTGGGCCCGCCGGGCCGGTCCGGCGTGCGGGGGGCGTCCGGCCACCACCCAGGCGCAGCGGTCCAGCAGCGGGCACGCCGGGCAGCGCGGGGCGCGGGCCGTGCACACCAGCGCCCCCAGCTCCATGACGCCCACCGACCAGCGCGCCGCCGTCCCCGGGTCGTCCGGCAGGAGCTGCACGGCCAGTCGCGTCTCCGCGGCGGTGAGGGCCGGCGCCGGTTCCGCCGCACCGCTGACCGCGCGCGCGTGGACGCGCCGGACGTTGGTGTCGACCACGGCGTGCCGTCGCCGGAAGGCGAACGCGGCGACCGCGGCCGCCGTGTAGGCGCCGATCCCGGGCAGCGCCAGCAGGGCGGCGTGGTCGTCCGGCACCTGGCCGCCGTGCTCGGCCGTGATGGCGGTCGCGGCGGCGTGCAGCCGCAGCGCGCGTCGGGGGTAGCCCAGCCGGTCCCAGGCCCGCACCGCCTCACCGGGCGCCTCCGCGGCCAGCGCCGCCGGGGTGGGCCAGCGCTCCACCCACTCGCGCCAGCGCGGGAGCACCCGGGACACCGGCGTCTGCTGCAGCATCACCTCGCTGACCAGCACTCCCCACGGCGAGCAGTCCGCGTGCCGCCACGGCAGGTCGCGGGCGTGGGTGCCGTACCAGTCCAGGACGGTGCGGTGCAGGTCCGCGAGGTCGTCGGGGGTCAGGGGCGCGGGCCCGGCGGCGGGGTCGGGGGTGGTCGCGGGGTCGGGGGCGGTCGTGCGGGGCACCGCCGGATCCTGCGCGCTGCCCGGGGCAGCCGCAACTCCCTCGACCGCCGCGACGGACGTGACGGGTGCGCTCAGTGAGGGGTTGAGGACGGAAAGTCGCGAGGGGTGTGGGGGAGCGCGCGCCACCCCCGCCGGGCGGCGCGCCTGCGCACGAGGTGCCCGTGCGCCGCCTACCTTTCCTGCGGTGAGCAGCGTGCTGCACCCCGTCGGCCCCGAGCGCCGGGCGACCTACTGGCGACGACGCCTGGTGGCCGTCCTCCTCCTCGTCCTGCTCGGCGTGGCCGCGGCCCTGGGCGTGCGGGCGCTGCTGCCGGAGGCGTCCTCGCAGCAGGCGGTCGCCCACCTCGACCCCGAGCAGGTCTCGCCGACGCTCGGTGCGGGAACGCCCTCCGCCCAGGCCACCGCGACCAGCTCGCCCTCGGCCACGACCGCCACCAGCAGCGCGCCGGCGACGGTGCAGCCGTGCAGCCGCGACGCCCTGGAGGTCGCCCTGACCTCCGAGGCCACCGCCTACGGCCCCGGCGTCACGCCCCGGTTCGTGCTGACGGTGCGCAACACGTCCGAGACGACGTGCAGCGCGGAGGTCGGCAGCGCGGTGCGCTCCTTCGCCGTGCTGGACGCCTCCGGGGAGCAGGTGTGGTCCAGCGCCGACTGCCAGAGCTCCACGTCCTCGCAGGTCTACGAGCTGGAACCGGGGGACTCGCGCTCCATGCGCACCACCTGGTCGCGCCAGCGCTCCGCCGCGGGGTGCCCGGACGGCCAGCCGGTCGCCGAGGCCGGCACCTACACCGTCCGGGGCAGCTGGAACGACGTGACCGCCGAGCCCCTGACCGTCACCCTGACCGGCTGAGCTGAGCGCGGCTCAGACGTAGCGCTCCAGGATGCTGGACTCCGCCAGCCGGGACAGCCCCTCGCGCACCGCGCGGGCCCGCTGCTCGCCCACGCCGTCCACGGTCATGAGGTCGTCGATGCCGGCGGCCAGCAGCTTCTGCAGGTCCCCGAACTGGTCCACCAGGCGCTCCACGATCGCACCGGGCAGGCGCGGGACGCGGTTGAGCAGCCGGAAACCGCGCGGGCTGACCGCCGAGTCCAGGGAGTCGCCCCCCACGGAGAACCCCAGGGTGCGGGCCACCTGGCTGAGGTCGACCAGTTCCGTGGAGTGCAGCTGCGCCAGGGACTCCAGGACCTCCTCCAGGGGGCCCTCGTGGCGGCCGGACTCCAGGTAGTCGCGCACCACCAGCTCGCGGTCCGGGCCGACGCCGCCGATGAGCTCGTCCAGCTGCAGCGACAGCAGGCGGCCGTCGACGCCCAGCTCGACGACGTACCCGGCGATCTCGTCGGCGATGCGGCGCACCATCTCGATGCGCTGCACCACGGAGCAGACGTCGCGGACCGTCACCAGGTCCTCGATCTCCAGGGCGGAGAGCGTGCCCGTGACCTCGTCCAGGCGGGCGCGGTAGCGCTCCAGCGTCTGCAGCGCCTGGTTGGCGCGGCCGAGGATCGCGTCGGAGCCCTCCAGCACGTAGCGCCGCCCGCCCACGTACACCGCGACGATCCGCATCGACTGCGAGACGGAGATCACCGGGTACCCCGTCTGCTTCGCGACCCGCTCGGCCGTGCGGTGCCGGGTGCCCGACTCGCTGGTCTCGATGGAGGAGTCCGGCACCAGCTGCACCGCCGCGCGCAGGATGCGGGTGACGTCGCGGTCGCAGACGATCGCGCCGTCCATCTTCGCCAGCTCGCGCAGGCGGGTCGCGGAGAACTCCACGTCCAGGGCGAAGCCGCCGGTGCTCAGCGCGTCGACCACGCGGTCGAAACCGACCACGATCAGCGCGCCGGTGCGCCCCCGCAGGATGCGTTCCAGGCCGTCGCGCAGTTCCGTCCCGGGGGCGACGGCTGCCAGTGTCGCGCGCAGGACATCCTCAGGAGTGCGTTCTGCGGTCGCCACCGGCCCTCCTCCGAACGTCTGGGGCCGGAGTCTAGCGGCGGGCGCGCCGCGCGGCGCGGGTCACCCGCGCGCACCGCGCTCGCGGGCGTCCTCGCGCTCGCCGAGGCGGGCGTGGGCCACGGCGTCGGCGAGGGTCGCCGCCTCCAGGACCTCCACCCCCGCGGGCGCCTTGCCCTCCGGCACCGACCCGGTGGGCACGATGGCGGTGGTGAACCCCAGCCGCGCCGCCTCGGCGAGCCGGCGCGGCACGCCCGTCACGCGCCGGACCTCGCCGGCCAGGCCCACCTCGCCGAACGCGACGAGCCCGGCGGCCAGCGGGCGGTCCACCGCCGCGCTGGTCACCGCCAGGGCCGCGGCCAGGTCCACCGAGGGCTCGGTGAGCTTCACCCCGCCCACCGTGGCGACGTAGGTGTCGCGGTTGCCCAGCGCCACGCCGAGGCGGCGCTGCAGCACCGCCAGCAGCATCGCGATGCGGCTGGACTCCAGGCCGCCGGTGACGCGGCGGGCGTTGCCCGCGGAGGTGTCCGTGGCCACCAGCGCCTGCAGCTCCGCCAGCAGCGGGCGGCGCCCCTCCAGGGTGACCGTGATGCAGGTGCCCGCCACCGGCTGCGGGGTGCTGGAGACGAACAGGCCGCTGGGGTCGGGCAGGCCGACGATGCCGTCCTCGCCCAGGTCGAAGCAGCCGACCTCGTCGGTGGGGCCGTAGCGGTTCTTCACCGCGCGCAGCAGCCGCAGCCGCGAGTGCCGCTCGCCCTCGAACTGGCACACCACGTCCACGAGGTGCTCCAGCGTGCGCGGGCCGGCGATGGAGCCGTCCTTGGTGACGTGACCCACCAGCAGGGTGGCCAGCCCGCGCCGCTTGGCCACGGCGATGAGGGCGCCGGCGACCTCGCGCACCTGGGAGACGCCGCCCGCGGAGCCCTCCACCTGCCCCGAGGCGACGGTCTGCACGGAGTCCACCACCAGCAGGCCCGGCTCGGACTGCTCGACGTGGCCGAGGACCGTGGCCAGGTCCGTCTCGGAGGTCAGCAGCAGGTTCGGGTGCAGCGCGCCGATGCGCTCCGCCCGCAGGCGCACCTGCGCGGCGGACTCCTCGGCCGTCACGTACAGCACGGTGCGCCCGCCGGCGGCCACGCGCGCCGCCGCGTCCAGCAGCAGGGTGGACTTGCCCACGCCCGGCTCGCCCGCCATGAGCACCACCGCACCGGGCACCAGGCCGCCGCCCAGGACGCGGTCCAGCTCGTCCACGCCCGTGGGCGCCGCCCGGGCGGCCTCCACGTCGACCTCGGCGATGGGGCGGGCCGGCTCGCGCACCTGCGCCGGGACCGTGGTGCGCACCACGGGGGCGCCCGCCTCCTCCACCGACCCCCACGCCTGGCACTCCCCGCAGCGGCCCACCCACTTCGCGGTGGTCCACCCGCACTCGGAGCAGCGGTAGCCGGGCTTGGCGGGGCGGGCGGGGCTCTTGGTCGGCACGGTCAGCACCGTAGGCGCCGCCTCCGACACCGCCGGCGGGAGCGGCACCGCGCCCCGCCCGGACGCGCAGGGACCCGCCGCCCCCGAGGGGGACGGCGGGTCCCGTGGTGCCCGCGGGGATCAGGTCCCGTAGATGAGCTTCATCGTCGTCATCAGCACGCCCAGCGTGACCAGCACGAAGGTCGGCACGAAGGCGAGGATGGCCGCGCCGATGCTCCCGGTCTTGCGGTAGAGCAGGTACGCGGAGAACACCATGATCAGGCAGCCGAGCACCGTGAAGGCCATGCCCAGGGCCACGCGGGTGCCGGAGGCGGCCTCGTACGGGTCGTAGCCCAGCAGCGCCAGGGGCACCAGCGCCCCCACCGCCAGGCCGACCACCCAGACCACCAGGGCGACCACGGTGCCGTTGCTCGGCCTGGACCAGCGGATGGGTGCGATGGCCCGCTGCTCGTCGTGGCGCACCGGCGGGGCGGAGTGCGTGCTCATGCGCACATCATCCACGCACCGGGCCCCTCGTGGCGACCCAGGTGGCGCCCCGGGGCGGGGGACGCGGTGCGCCGGCCGGGTGACGGGGGCTGGAGCGCGCCGCCGCGCGCGCCGATGCGGCGGGGGTGGGGACGATCGGCGCGCCGGCGGCGGGCGGGGGCGGCGGGCCCCTGCGGGGGCTGCGCCGGTTCCCCGCCGAGGAGGAGCGCGCCTTCCAGGCCGAGCGCAACGCGGCCCGGTCCCGGGCGTTCGTCGTCACCGCCCTGGCCGGCCTGGTGCTGTTCGACCTGTACGTGCTCGTGGACGTCCTCGTCTTCCCCGAGGTGGCGGCGCGCTCCGCCGCGGCGCGCTGGGCGGTGGTGACCCCGCTGGTGCTGCTGGGCCTGCTGCTGCGCCGCCGTCGCCTGGCCCGCCGCCCGTCCTCGCGCGTGGACGGCCCCCTCGTCGCGGTCAGCCTGCTCCTGCAGGTGGGCGCCCTGGCGGTCGTCTCCCGCGCCGCGACCGAGGAGGTCGCCGACGCCTACTTCCTCGGCGCGCAGGTCCTCGTGCTCTTCAGCGTCGTGCTGCTGCGCGGCGACGTGCGCCACTCGGCGCTCGTCACGGCGACCGCCCTGGGCGCCTTCGGCGCGGCGCAGGCGGTGGGGCCCGGCACCGACCCCGCGCTGGTCGTCGCCACCCTGCTGTCGGTGGCCGTCAGCGGCGGCTTCGGCGTCTCGATGGCCGCCGGCCTGGAGGCCGGTGAGCGGGCCGCGTTCCGGGCCCGCCGGCGCGAGGCGCAGCTGGTGGCCGAGCAGGCGCGGCTCATCGAGGCCCTGGCCGCCGCCAACGCCGGGCTGGCCGAGTCGGCCCGTCGCGACGGGCTGACCGGTGCGCTCAACCGCCGCGGCCTGGACGAGCGGCTCCGGGCCCTGCGCGACGGCGCGGCCTGCGCGGTGATGCTGGACGTGGACCACTTCAAGGCCTACAACGACGCGCTGGGCCACGAGAGCGGCGACGAGTGCCTGCGCCGGGTCGCCGCGGCGCTGCAGGCGCAGCTGCGCCCGGGCGACGTCCTGGCCCGCTTCGGCGGGGAGGAGTTCACCGTGCTGCCGGCCGAGGGGACCGACGCCGCGGCGCTGGCCGGGCGGCTGCGCGCAGCGGTGCAGCAGCTGGGCCTGCCGCACCCGGGAGGCGCCGGCGCGGTGACCGTCAGCGCGGGGGTCGCCTGCGGGGGCCCGGTGGCGACGCTGCTGCGCCGGGCCGACGGGGCGCTGTACGCGGCGAAGGCGGCCGGGCGCAACGCGGTGCGCTGCGCCCCCGCCGGCTGAGGGACCGCGCGCCGCTCAGAACCGGCGCCAGCGCAGCACCACGGCGTAGTCGACGACCGTGCCGGTGTGCCCGGCGAGGAACCGCTCGGCGTGCGCGGGGGCGAACTCGATGCGCACCACCGCCTCCAGGTCCTCGCGGCGCTCGAACTCCCAGGCCACCGGCAGCCGTTCGCACGCCCAGCCCCGGCGGGCGAAGAAGCGGTCCACCGCCGCCTGGTCGTAGCCGGGCAGGGCGGTGGAGAACCAGCCGCCGAACGTGGAGCGGGTGGCGTCGTTGTCCACGACGAACGCCGCCCCGCCCGGGCGCACCACCCGCTCCAGCTCGGCCAGGCCCGGTTCGCACCCGGGGCCGAAGAAGTACGCCCACCGCGCGTGCGCCACGTCCACGCTCGCGGCGGGCAGCGGCAGCGCCCCCGCGGCGCCGTGCAGGACCCGCACCCCCGCCAGGCCCCGCACGCGTTCGACGGCGCGGCGCAGCAGCGGCGGGTGCGGCTCCACGCCGGTCACCGTCCGGGCGGTCGCGGCGAAGCGGGGCAGGTGGAAACCCGTGCCGCACCCGACGTCCAGCACGTCGTCGCCGGCCCAGTCGCGCACCGACCGCATCGCGGACTCGATCAGGCCGCCGCGGTCGACGGCGAGGTTCTCCAGCTCGTAGACGTCGGGGGAGTCCCACACGTTCGGGCTGGGCACCACCCCGGGCGGGTCCGCCGGGCTCACCGGGCGGCGCTCACCGGGCGGACCGCGCGGCGGTGCGCGAGCGGTCCGCCGCGTGCACGGTCAGCGGCAGCAGCCGGCGGTGCGCGCCGCCGCGGGTGCGCCGCAGCAGCGCCTCGCAGTGCCGGGCCAGCTCCTCGTAGGCGCCGTCGCCGACCAGTTCGCGCAGCTCCGCCTCCGCGCTGCGGAACAGCGGGCGGGTGCCCACGTGCGCGGCGGGGTTGGAGGTGCAGTACCAGTCCAGGTCGTGCCCGCCCTCGCCCCAGCCGCGGCGGTCGTACTCGGCGATCGTCACCTCCAGGTACTCGGTGCCGTCACCGCGCACCACCGTGCGGTAGGAGCGCTTCAGCGGCAGCTGCCAGCACACGTCCGGCTTGAGCGTCAGGGGTTCCACGCCCTCGGTCAGGGCCAGCAGGTGCAGCGCGCAGCCCGCCCCGGCGGCGAACCCGGAACGGTTGGCGAACACGCACCCGCCGTCGACGACGCGGGTCTTGCGCTCGCCGTCCTCCAGCTCCGTCCAGCCGTGCGCGCGGCCGTCGTCGTGGTACTGCCACGTCGCGGGCGTCAGGCGCGCCACGGCCGCGGCGACCCGCTGCTCGTCGGCGGGCTCGGTGAAGTGCGCGCCCAGCGCGCAGCACCCCACGTCCGGGGCGTCGGCGTGGATGCCGGGGCAGCCGGCGCCGAAGATGCACGTGTAGTCGGACGTCAGCCACGTCAGGTCGCAGCGGTAGACCGTGCCCGGCGCGCCGTCCGGGTCCTCGGCGACGTCGGCCGGCTCGGGGAACTCGATCCACAGCCGGGGGCCGTCCAGCGCGGCCTCGGCCGCCGGTTCGGGCAGGGGGGCGACGGGCACCGCACGAGGGTACGCGCGCCGCGGCGCCCGGCCCGCCGGACGCGTGCGGCGGCGCCCCGGTGGTCCCCTAGGGTTCGGCCCATGCGCTTGGGCGTCCTCGACGTGGGTTCCAACACCGTGCACCTCCTCGTGGTGGACGCCCACCCGGGCGCGCACCCGCTGGCGGCGGACTCCACCCGTCGGCTGCTGCGCCTGGCCGAGCACCTGGACGGCTCCGGCGCGGTGAACGCCAAGGGCGTCGCCGGGCTGACCGCCGCCGTCGAGGAGGCCGCCCGCGCCGCCGAGGACGCCGGCGTGGAGGAGCTGCTGGCGTTCGCGACCTCCGCCGTGCGCGACGCCACCAACGGCGAGGAGGTCCTCGCCCACGTCGCCGAGCGCACCGGGGTGCGCCTGGAGGTGCTGCCCGGCACCGCCGAGGCGGACCTGACGTTCCTGGCGGTGCGCCGCTGGTACGGCTGGTCGGCCGGGCGGCTGCTCGTGCTGGACATCGGCGGGGGCTCCCTGGAGGTCGCCGCGGGCCTGGACGAGGCGCCGGACGTGTCGTTCTCGCTGCCGCTGGGCGCCGGGCGCCTGACCCGCGACCGGCTGCCGGGGGACCCGCCCTCCAAGGAGGCGGTGCGCGAGGTGCGCCGGTACGTCCGCCAGCAGGTCGCCGCCCGGGTGCGCGACGTCACCCGCGCCGGCGCCCCCGACGCCGTGGTCGTCACCAGCAAGACCTTCCGCAGCCTGGCGCGGCTGTGCGGGGCGGCGCCCAGCGCCGAGGGGCCCCGGGTGCGGCGGGTGCTGCGCCGGGAGGACCTCAGCGCGAGGGTGCCGGAACTGGCCCGCATGACGTGCGCGCAGCGCGCCCAGCTGCCCGGCGTGGCCGTGGAGCGCGCCCAGCAGCTGCTGGCCGGGGCCCTCGTCGCCGAGGCCGTGTTCGAGCTGCTCGGCGTGGAGGAGGCGCTGGTGGGGCCGTGGGCGCTGCGCGAGGGGATCATCCTGCGCCGCTTGGACGCGATCGGTGCCGGGGAGGGCGCGGCGGCGCGGGTCGTCGAGGGCGTCGCGGCACCGGGAGCGCGCGCCGGCGCGGTCGCGCTCTAGGTTGGACCGCATGGACCTCCAGCACGGCGGGCCGCTCCCGGTGGGCCTGTCGACCTCCTGCTCCTACCCGGAGTCGACGACCGCGGCCTTCGAGATCGCCGCCCGCCTCGGCTACGACGGCGTGGAGGTCATGGTGTGGACCGACCCCGTCAGCCAGGACGCCGCCGCCCTGCAGCGCCTCGTGGAGCACTACGGCGTGCCCGTCGTCTCGATCCACGCGCCCACCCTGCTGCTGACGCAGCGCATCTGGGGCCGCCGCGACCCGTGGGGGAAGGTCGAGAAGTCCTGCGAGCTGGCCGCCACCCTGGGCGCCCCCACGGTCGTGGTGCACCCGCCGTTCCGGTGGCAGCGCGAGTACGCCACCGGGTTCGTCGACGGGGTGCGCGCGCTGGAGGAGAGCTCCGGCATCACCCTGGCCGTGGAGAACATGTTCCCGTGGCGGGCCCGCGGCCGGGAGGTCGTCGCCTACGCCCCCGGCTGGGACCCCACCGACGTGGACTACCGCCACCTCACCCTCGACCTCTCGCACGCGGCGACCTCGGGGATGGACTCCCTGGAGCTGACGAGGGCGTTCGGCGACCGCCTCGCCCACGTCCACCTGTGCGACGGCTCCGGGTCCCTGAAGGACGAGCACCTCGTGCCCGGCGACGGCACCCAGCCGTGCGGGGAGGTGCTGCAGCACCTGGCCGCCGGCGGCTTCACCGGCGGGGTCGTGGCCGAGGTGAACACCCGCCGGGCGCGCGGGCGCGCCGCCCGCGAGCGGGAGCTGGCCCGCACCCTGGAGTTCGCCCGGCGCCACCTGGCGCCGGCGACGGTGGGGGAGGGCACCGCGTGAGCGCGCCGGACGCGGCCGCGGTGCCGCGCTCGCACGGGCGCCTGGCGCTGGTGGGTGCGGGCGTGATGGGGCAGGCGCTGCTGGGCGGGCTGCTGCGCGCCGGCCGCAGCCCCGGCGACGTGGTGGTCGTGGACCGCCGCCCCGGCCGCGGCGCCGAGCTGCACGAGCGCTTCGGCGTGCGGGTGGTGGCCGAGCCGTCCGGGGTGCGGGACGCGGCCACCGTCCTGGTGGCCGTCAAGCCCCAGGACCTCGACGCCCTGCTGGACTCCCTGGCCCCGCACGTGGCGCCGGGTGCGCTCGTCGTCTCCCTGGCCGCGGGGGTCACGACCGCCGCGATCGAGGCGCGGCTGCCCGCCGGCACGGCCGTGGTGCGGGTCATGCCGAACACCCCCTCGCTGGTCGACGAGGGCATGGCCGCGCTCGCCGGCGGCAGCGCCTGCACCGACGCCGACCTCGCCGAGGCGGAGGACCTGCTGCGCTCGTGCGGGCGCACCGTCGTGCTGCCGGAGAAGCACATCGACGCGGTGACGGCCCTGTCGGGTTCCGGGCCGGCGTACGTCTTCTACGTCGTGGAGGCCATGGTGGAGGCCGGCGTGCTGCTGGGCCTGCCGCGCGCGGCGGCCACCGAGCTGGTCGTGCAGACGGTCGTGGGGGCCGGGGCCATGCTCCGCGAGACCGGCCAGCACCCCACGGTGCTGCGCGAGCAGGTGACGTCCCCGGCGGGCACCACGGCCGCGGCGCTGCGCCGGCTGGACGAGGAGGGCGTGCGCGCGGCGCTGGTCTCGGCCGTCGAGGCGGCCTGGGCGCGCTCGCGGCAGCTGTCGGGGAGCTGAACGGGTGGCTAGGGTGCCCGCGTGCTCCCCGCCAGCTCAGCGCCGCGCACCGCGCCGGCGGTCCCGGAGGTGACCGGGGCCCCCGACGTCGTGCAGGTCGTGTGGGACCCCGTCTTCAACCGCTACGACTTCGGCCGCTGGCACCCGATGGCGCCGATCCGGCTGGACCTGACCGCCCGGCTGTGCGAGTCGCTGGGGCTGTTCTCGGTCCCGGGCCTGCGGGTGGTCTCGGCGCAGCCGGCCGGTGAGGACCTGCTGCGCACGGTGCACGAGGCGGAGTACGTGGCCGCGGTGCAGGCGGCCTCGGCGGACCCGGGCAGCGCCCAGGAGGTCTTCGGCCTGGGCACGGAGGACGACCCGGCGTTCCCGGGCATGCACGAGGCGGCGGCGCGCATCGTGGGCGGTTCCGTGGAGCTGGGACGGGCCCTGCTGGCGGGCCGGGCGCAGCACGGGGTGAACTTCTGCGGCGGCATGCACCACGCCAAGCCCGGGTGCGCGAGCGGGTTCTGCGTCTACAACGACGCGGCGGCGGCGATCCGCGCGATGCTCGACGAGGGTGCCGAGCGGGTGGTCTACGTGGACCTGGACTGCCACCACGGCGACGGCACGGAGGCGGTGTTCTGGGACGAGCCGCGGGTGCTGACGATCAGCGTGCACGAGTCGGGCACGACCCTGTTCCCGGGGACGGGGTTCGCCGACGAGCTGGGCGGGCCGGGCGCGCTGGGCGGCGCGGTGAACCTCGCGCTGCCGGCCGGCACCCGCGACGCGGGGTGGTTGCGGGCGGTGCACTCGGTGGTGCCGCAGCTGGTGACGGCGTTCGCGCCGGACGTGCTGGTGACGCAGCACGGCTGCGACACGCACGCCCTGGACCCGCTGGGTCACCTGGTGGTGTCGCTGGACGCGCAGCGGGTGGCGGCGGCCTCGATGCACGCGCTGGCGCACGCGGCGGCGGGCGGGCGCTGGCTGGCGCTGGGTGGCGGTGGGTACGAGGTGGTGGACGTGGTGCCGCGCACGTGGGCGCACCTGGTGGCGGAGGCGGCGCACCGGCCGCTGGAGCCGTCCACGCCGCTGCCGCGGGCGTGGCGTGAGCACGTCGAGGAGACGATCGGCCGCGAGGCGCCGCGGTTGATGACGGACGGTGAGGACGGGGCGTTCTCGGACTGGTCGTCGGGCTACGACCCGGGCGACGCCGTCGACCGGGCGGTCCTGGCGACGCGGCGCGCGGCCTTCCCGCTGCACGGTCTGGACCCCGAGTTCGACTGAGCGTAGCCATGCATCACTGAGCGCTCAGGTCACTCTAGGTGACTCTTTGGACACGGATCCCTTCCACGGGCGTCACACCTACCCCTACAGTGGTGGGCGGGACGCGCCCCCACTCCCCGTCCGGGAGGCCGGCGGGCCGCTGGCGCGAGGTGGAAGGTGCTGTGGGGATGCCTGAGGACCGTCCGCTGTCCGAAGTCCGGTTCCTGACCGTGGCCGAGGTGGCGTCGATGATGCGCGTGTCGAAGATGACCGTCTACCGGCTCGTGCACAACGGCGACCTGCCCGCCGTGCGGGTGGGCCGCTCCTTCCGGGTGCCCGAGGACGCCGTGCACGAGTACCTGCGCCAGGCCTTCATCGACACCGCCTGAGCCGGCGGCACCGCCCGGGTGGACGGCGGGGCGCGGGGCCGCCGCGGGCCGGTACGATGGCGGTGGATTGCCGCGCCAGCGGCTGGACGCGATCAGCACCCGTCGAAGTGAGCGAGGACCCCTTGGGCTCTGTCATCAAGAAGCGCCGCAAGCGCATGGCGAAGAAGAAGCACCGGAAGCTGCTCCGCCGCACGCGCCACCAGCGTCGCAACAAGAAGTGAGCTGACCGGCTCCGCCGACGGGCGGGTCCCCCGGGGGGACCCGCCCGTCGGCGTCCCGCCGCTCCTCAGACCGAGCGGCGCACCACCCCCAGCAGCGCCAGCGCCGCGACCCCCGCGGCCCCCGCCGTGCCCGCGCGCACCGTCCAGCGCGCCGCGTGCCGCCACTGCCGGAACTCCCGCACCTCCCAGCCGCGCCGCGCCGCGTGCCGGCGCAGCGCCCGGTCCGGGTTCACCACCACCGGCCGCCCCACCATCGACAGCAGCGGCAGGTCGTTGGCGGAGTCCGAGTACGCCGCGCAGCGCGCCAGGTCCCAGCCCGCGGCCGCCGCCAGCGCGCGCACGGCCTCCGCCTTGGCGGGCCCGTGCAGCGGTTCGCCCACCAGCCGCCCGGTGTACGTGCCGTCCACGCTCTCCGCGACCGTGCCCAGCGCCCCCGTCAGCCCCAGCCGGCGCGCCACCACCTCCGCCAGCTCCACCGGTGCCGCGGTCACCAGCCACACCGGCGCCCCCTCGCGCAGGTGCCGGTCCGCCAGCAGGCGGACCCCCGGGCGCACCTTCGCGCCCATGTGCTCCTCGTAGACCTCCTCGCCGATGGCGCGGATCTCGGCGGTGGTGTGCCCGGCGACGAACGCCAGCGCCAGCTCCCGCACCTCCAGCAGGTGCCCGTGCACCTCTCCGCGCACCGCGTAGTGCAGGGCGCGGCGCGCGAAGCCCCGCAGCTCCCGGCGGGAGAAGAAGCCCCGCGCGTGCAGGCCGCGCGCGAAGTAGAACAGCGACGCGCCGCGCACGACGGTGTTGTCCAGGTCGAAGAAGGCGGCGACGCACGGTTCGGGCGTCGCCGCCCCGGCAGCTGCCACGTCGTCATCGTAGGCCGCCCGCCCCGCCACCGGGCAGGATGGGCGCGTGGACGCAGGGGGCGGGGCCCGGGTCGTGCTGGTCTCGCGCGCGGGGTGCCACCTGTGCGACGAGGGGCGCGAGGTCGTGCGGCGCGTGGCCGAGGCCGCGGGGGAGGAGTGGGTCGAGGTCGACGTGGACGCCGACCCCGAGCTGCTGCGCCGCTGGTCGGACCGGGTGCCGGTGGTGCTGGTCGACGGCACCGAGCGGGACTTCGGGCTGCTGGACGCCGGCCGGATCGAGGGGGCG
This sequence comes from Kineococcus arenarius subsp. arenarius, assembly GCF_050871845.1. Lineage (NCBI taxonomy): Bacteria > Bacillati > Actinomycetota > Actinomycetes > Kineosporiales > Kineosporiaceae > Kineococcus > Kineococcus arenarius. The sequence goes on along the minus strand of NZ_JBJLSE010000072.1, from coordinate 6,373 downwards.
CTGCGCGGGCGCCGGTGGTGGCGGCGGCGCTGAGCCGCGCGCCGGCGGGGAGGGCGCCCCGCCGCGGGCGGTGTGGCGCGGCAGACACGGCGCGACTTTGTGCGCGCGTTCACAAACGCCTACTCTGCTGGAGGCACCGCTGGGGCGGCGTCCCCGGCCCGACGGGCCGGTGAACGGGCCGGCGGTACGCCGGCGAGCACGTACGAGGGTGCCGGGTCTGACCGCAGTGGACGAGGACGACGTGAGCAGCGCGCACCGCGACGGCACGCACGCCGCCGAGGCTCCCGCCCGCCACCCCGGTGGTGCGGCGGTGGTCCCCGAGGCGACGGTGGCCCGCCTCCCGCAGTACCTGCGCGCCTTGACCGCGCTCGCCGAGGCGGGCTCGCGCACGGTCTCCTCCGAGGCCCTGGCCGAGGCCGCCGGGGTCGGCTCCGCCAAGCTCCGCAAGGACCTCTCCCACCTGGGCAGCTACGGCACCCGCGGCGTCGGCTACGACGTGGCCGAGCTGCACCGCCACATCGCCGACCGGCTCGGCCAGGCGGCCAGCTGGCGCGTCGTCATCGTGGGCGTGGGCAACCTCGGGCACGCCCTGGCCGGCTACAGCGGTTTCGCCTCGCGCGGGTTCACCGTCGTGGGGCTGTTCGACGACGACCCCGCGGTCGTCGGCCAGGTCGTCGGCGGCCTGCGCGTGCTCCCCCTCGACGACCTCGCGCAGGTCCTGGGCGAGCCGGCGTCGGCGATCGCCGTGCTGGCCGTGCCCGCCCGGCACGCGCAGGCGGTGTGCGACCGCCTGGTGGCCGCCGGTGCCCGCAGCATCCTGAACTTCGCCCCGACCGTGCTGCGCGTGCCCGACGGCGTGGACGTGCGCAAGGTCGACCTCGCCTCGGAGCTGCAGATCCTCGCCTTCCACGCCCAGCGGCGGACCGCCGCCGGCTCCGTCCCCCAACCCGGCGCCGCGAACCCGCGCGGCGCCTCCGGCGCGAGCGCCGGCCCGTTGCTGTCGCACGCGCTGCGCCGCGTCGAGGAGGTCGTCTGAGTGACCCTCATGGTCGTGGGACTGTCCCACCGCACCGCCGCCCTCGAGGTGCTCGAGCGGGCCTCGTTCGACGTGGACGCCGCCGCGCGGGCCGTGTCGGAGCTGACGGCCTCCCCGCACGTGGACGAGGCGTTCGTGCTGTCCACGTGCAACCGGGTGGAGGTCTACAGCGACGTCACCCGCTTCCACGGCGGCGTGGCGGCCGTCGGCGAGGTCCTCGCCCGGCGCATCGGCGTCCCCCTGGACGAGCTGGGCGACCAGCTGTACGTGCACTACGAGGACGCCGGCGTCGAGCACCTGTTCCGCGTGGCGTGCGGGCTGGACTCCATGGCGGTCGGCGAGGCCCAGATCCTCGGGCAGCTGCGCGCCGCGCTGCGGGACCTGCACGAGACCGACCGCGGCGGCGGCACCCTGGACCGCCTGCTGCAGACGGCGCTGCGCGTGGGCAAGCGCGCCCACTCCGAGACGTCCCTGGACGCCGCGGGCGCCTCCCTGGTGGACGCCGCGCTGGTGCGCGCCCGCGGCCTCGTGGGGCCGCTGGCCGGGCGGCGGGCGCTGGTCGTGGGGGCCGGCGCGATGAGCGCGCTGGTGGCGACCACGCTGGGCCGGGCGGGCCTGGACGTCGTCGTGGCCAACCGCACCGCCGAGCGCGCGCAGCGGCTGGCCGCCGCGGTCGGCGGTCGCGCCACCGGGCTGGAGTCGCTGCGCGCGGAGGTCGCCGCCGCGGACGTGGTGGTCAGCTGCACCGGTGCCGTCGGGCACGTGCTGGACGTGGCGGTGGTGGCCAGCGCCCTGCTGGACCGCCCGCAGCGCCCGCTGCTGCTGGCCGACCTCGCCCTGCCGCGCGACATCGACCCCGACGTCGCCACCCTGCCGGGCGCGCACCTGGTGGACCTGGAGGGCCTGGGCGCGGACCTGGCCGGCACCGCCGTCGCCGACGACCTGCGGGCGGTGCGCACCATCGTCGCCGAGGAGGTCGCGGCCTACGCGGCGTCGCTGCGCGCGGCGGACGTGGCGCCCACCGTGGTGGCGCTGCGGGCGCAGGCGCGGCACGTGGTGGACACCGAGATGCGCCGCCTGGCCGGGCGCGTGGAGCTGGACGACGCCACCCGCGCCGAGGTGGACCGCGCGGTGCACCGCATCGTGGAGAAGCTGCTGCACACCCCGACGGTGCGGGTGAAGGAGCTGGCGGAGGCGCCGGGCGGCGTCGGGTACGCCGCGGCGCTGCGCGCCCTGTTCGACCTGGAGGTCGGTGGTGCGCCGGGCGCCGCGCCCCGCGTCGTCGACGGGCCGCTGTCGGGCAGCGTCGCCGAGGCCGTGGGGAGGGTGTCGTGACGCGCCGGCTGCGCCTGGGCACGCGCCGCAGCGCCCTGGCGACCACGCAGAGCGGCTGGGTGGCCGACGCGCTGCGGGCGCGCGGCGCGGACGTGGAGCTCGTGGAGATCACCACCCGCGGTGACACCGACCGCGCCCCGCTGGCCGTCATCGGCGGCACCGGGGTGTTCGTCTCGGCGCTGCGCGAGGCGCTGCTGGCCGGTGAGGTCGACCTGGCGGTGCACTCGCTGAAGGACCTGCCGACCGCCCCGGCCGAGGGGCTGGCGCTGGCCGCGGTGCCCGAGCGGGAGGACCCGCGCGACGCGCTCGTCGCGGCCGGCGGGCGCACCCTGGCGCAGCTGCCGCGGGGCGCGCGGGTGGGCACGGGCTCGCCGCGCCGGCGCGCGCTGCTGCTGGACGCCCGCCCGGACCTGCAGGTCCTGCCCGTGCGCGGCAACGTCGACACCCGCCTGCGGATGGTCTCCTCCGGCGAGCTGGACGCCGTGGTGCTGGCCGCCGCGGGCCTGGCGCGCCTGGGCCGCCTCGGGGAGGCCACCGAGCTGCTGGCGGCGCGGGCGTTCGTGCCCGCTCCCGGGCAGGGCGCCCTGGCGGTGGAGTGCCGCGCCGACGACGAGCGGGTCGTGGCGGCGCTCGGTGCGCTGGACTCGCCCGCCGACCGGCTGGCGGTGCTGGCCGAGCGGCAGCTGCTGGCGAGCCTGGAGGCGGGCTGCTCGGCGCCCGTGGGCGCGCACGCCCGCCTCGACGGCGGCGACCTGCACCTGTCGCTGGCGGTGCAGGGCCCGGACGGGCTGGTGCGCCGCGACGTCACCGGCGCGGCCGGCGACCCCGCCGCCGCGCGCGCCCTGGGCGCCCGCGCGGCCGCGGAGCTGCTGGCCGGCCCCCTGGCCGGCGCGGCCGACGCCCTGGACCCCCTCGCGGTCCCCGCGACCCCCGCACGACCCGTCGCCGGCGGCGGCGGGCAGGAGCACACCCCGGACCGAGCCACGGCCGGTCCACGTCCCGACCCGGAGAGTGGCTCGTGAGCACGACGACGAACAGCCCGGTCCTCGAGACCGCCGAGACGGTGCCGGCCGGCACCGCCGTCGCCGGTCCGGAGGTCACCGTCCTGACCGAGCGGGCCCCGGCGCGCCCGCGCCGCACCCCGGCGTCCCCCGCCGGTTCCACCGGGGGGTCCGCCTCCTCGGGCACCTCCCGCGAGCTGGGCCACGTCTCCTTCGTGGGTGCCGGCCCGGGCGACCCGGGCCTGCTGACGCTGCGCGCGGTGGAGCTGCTGTCCGCCGCCGACGTCGTGGTGCTGGACTCCGGCAGCCGCGAGGACGTCGTGGCCCGGCACGCCCGCGACGGCGTGCGGGTCGTCGACGCCGCCTTCGGCGAGGACGGCGAGCCGACCACGCGCGCCGCCCGCGCCAAGGCCGTGGTGAAGGCCGCGCGCACCGGGGGGCGGGTGGTGCGCCTCATGGACGGCGACCCGTCCACGTTCAGCGGCCTCGTCGAGGAGATCGCCGCCTGCCGCAAGGCCGGCGTCGGCTTCGACGTGGTGCCCGGGGTGTCCGCGGTCAGCGCGGTGCCGGCGTACGCGGGGGTGCCGATGACCGCCCCGGGCACCACGAGCGTGAACGTGGTGCACCCGGCCGGGCGCGACGTGGACTGGTCCCGGCACGCCGGTGCCGACTCCACCGTCGTGGTGCTGGGCACCGGCGACGACATCGCCGCGGCGGCCGCGGGACTGCTGGCGGCCGGCCGCGCGCCGTCCACGCCGGTGGCGCTGACCTCCCACGGCACCACGACGACGCAGTCCACGACCACGACCACCCTGGGCGAGCTGGAGCCGATCGCCACCGCCATCGACGGTGCGCCCACCACGGCCGTCGTGGGCGACGTGGTGAGCCTGCGCGAGCAGGCGTCCTGGTACGAGACGAAGCCGCTGTTCGGCTGGCGGGTGCTGGTGCCGCGCACCAAGGAGCAGGCCGGGACCGTCACGGCGCTGCTGGCCGAGCACGGCGCCACCGCCGACGTCGTCCCGACGATCTCGGTGGAGCCGCCGCGCACGCCGCAGCAGATGGAGAAGGCCGTCAAGGGCCTGGTGACCGGCCGCTACGAGTGGATCGGCTTCACCTCCGTCAACGCGGTGCGGGCGGTGCGCGAGAAGTTCACCGAGTACGGCCTGGACGCGCGCGCGTTCAGCGGCCTGAAGGTCGCCGCGGTGGGCGGGGTGACGGCGGACGCGCTGCGCGAGTGGGGCATCGAGCCGGACCTGCTGCCCGAGGGCGAGCAGTCCGCCACCGGCCTGCTGGCGTCCTGGCCGCCGTACGACGAGGTGCTCGACCCGATCGACCGGGTGTTCCTGCCGCGCGCGGACATCGCCACCGACACCCTGGTGGCGGGGTTGCAGGAGAACGGCTGGGAGGTCGACGACGTCACCGCGTACCGCACGGTGCGCGCCGCGCCGCCGGCCGCGCCGGTGCGCGAGGCCATCAAGACGGGCGCGTTCGACGCGGTGGTGTTCACCTCCAGCTCCACGGTGCGCAACCTCGTGGGGATCGCGGGCAAGCCGCACCCCTCCACGGTGGTGGCGTGCATCGGCCCGGCGACGGCGAAGACCGCCGAGGAGCACGGGCTGCGCGTGGACGTGCTGGCCGCCGAGCCCAGCGCCGCGGCGCTCGTGCAGGCCCTGGCCGCGTACGGGCAGGGTCTGCGCGCCGCGGCCGACGAGGCCGGCGAGCCGGTGCTGCGCCCCAGCCAGCGCAAGTCCTCCGCGCGGCGGCGGACCCGGTGAGCGCCCTGGAGCCGTCCCGCCGGAGGGTGCCGGCGCTGCCGGTGCGCCCGCGGCGGCTGCGCGCCACGCCGGGGGTGCGGCGGCTGGTCACGGACGTGCACCTGCACCCCTCCGACCTGGTGCTGCCGGTGTTCGTGCGCGAGGGGATCGACGAGCCGCAGCCGATCCGCACCCTGCCGGGCGTGGTGCAGCACACCCGCGCCTCCCTGGTGGCCGCGGCGCGCGAGGCGCTGGCCGCCGGGCTGGGCGGGATCATGCTGTTCGGCGTGCCGGCCACCCGCGACGCGGTGGGGTCGGCGGCCGACGACCCCGACGGGATCCTCAACGTCGCCCTCGCGGACGTGCGCGAGGCGGTCGGCGACGAGCTCGTCGTCATGGCCGACCTGTGCCTGGACGAGTTCACCGACCACGGCCACTGCGGCGTGCTGGACGCGCGCGGGCGCGTGGACAACGACGCCACCCTGGACCGCTACGCGTCGATGGCGCTGGCGCAGGCCGCGGCGGGCGCCCACCTGCTGGGTCCCAGCGGCATGATGGACGGCCAGATCGGCCACCTGCGCGCGGTCCTGGACGACGCCGGCCGCGAGGACGTGGCGATGCTGGCGTACGCGGTGAAGTACGCCAGCGCGTTCTACGGCCCGTTCCGCGAGGCCGTGGACTCGCAGCTGGCGGGGGACCGGCGCACCTACCAGCAGGACCCGGCGGCGAACGTCGCCGAGGCGCTGCGCGAGCTGCGCCTGGACCTGGACGAGGGCGCGGACCTGGTGATGGTCAAGCCCGGCCTGCCCTACCTGGACGTGCTGCGCGCCGTCGCCGACGTCGCGGACGTGCCGGTGGCCAGCTACCAGGTCTCCGGCGAGTACGCGATGGTCGAGTTCGCCGCGCAGGCCGGCGCGATCGACCGCGAGCGGGTGGCGCTGGAGTCGCTGCTGGCGCTGCGCCGCGGCGGCGCGCAGGTGCTGCTGACGTACTGGGCGCTGGAGGCCGCGCAGCGCTGGCTGGGCTGAGGCCCCTCCGGGCGAGGACCACGACGCCGCGCGTCCCCACCGGGGGCGCGCGGCGTCGTCGTTCCCGCGGCGCACCTCTTGGCACTCGGCGCTCGGGAGTGCTAAGAGATGGAGCAGCGCGGGGGGGGGGGGGGGGGGGGGGGGGGGGGGGGGGGGGGGGGGGGGGGGGGGGGGGGGGGGGGGGGGGGGGGGGGGGGGGGGGGGGGGGGGCGGGGGGGG
>NZ_JBJLSE010000071.1:0-21083 GCF_050871845.1 Kineococcus arenarius subsp. arenarius | reverse complement strand
CGGCCCTGCCGAAGATCCTCGACCTGCCGACCAGCGCCTGGATCAACCGACCCGACGACCCTGCGCAGGCCGAGCACAGCTCAGCTGCTTAACACCTGCTGGCCTCAACCGCCTTGACACGTTCCGCATCTCCGCATGCCTTGCCATCGACCTGGGCGGCTACGTGGCAAGGCGACACCTCTACCTTCGCCGGGTCCGAGCTGGTGTCCGCAGAGACCTTCACCGCCTGAGCGCACCGGGCGCCTACGCCTGTGGAAACGTCTATTCGCCGCAGATGGCACCTTCTTCTCGAACGCTGGCCCACCGCTCGAGGGGACGGCGGTAGGACCTTCACGACCGGTTTCCGTGTCGCCACGCTGACGCGCTGTGTACGGCCCACAGCATCCGGGTGCGCGCTGCTGCACCGAGCCGTTGCCCCGTGGGGACGAGGGAGGCGGCCACACTGAGCAGGTCGGCGGGGCCGGCGGGGCTGGTACCGACGTGGACGGTGATGATGTGCAGGCCCTGCACACCGTGCGGGTACGGCGTGGTGGTGAGGTGCTGTTGCCACTGGCCGTCGACGGTGCGGCACCGGACCCGCAACCGGTGGCGGCCGGGAGTCGCGTGCCAGGTGGCGTGGAAGGGCAGCCAGGCGTCGGGGCCGAGGTCGATGCCCACGGTGGTATCGATCCAAGGGCCGGTGTCGACTTGCAGTTGCACCCGGTCGACACCGATCGGTGGTGCCCAGGCGTAGCCGTGCACGGCGGTCTCTCCTGGGTGCAGGCGCGTGTGGGTGGCGGGGGTGTCGATGCGGCTGGCGGGGTGTACCGGGTAGGTGCCCTCGATCCAGCCGCGCGAGCCCCAGTACGACGGTGGTGGGGTGCTGGTGATGGTCAGGCGGCGAAGCCATTTGAGGTTGCCGTCCTGGCCGTGGCGGCCGGAGATGAGCAGCCGGGCCGGATGGCCGTGCTCGCGCGGCAGGGGCTGGCCCGCCATGCCGAGGGCGAGGAAGCCGTGCGCGCGAGCGTCGTGCAGCGGCAGCACGTTGGTGTAGCCGTCGACGGCCTCGGCGACCAACCACTGGCGCTCGTCGCCGCTGATGCCGGCCAGCTCGAGCAGGTCGGCCACGCCGATGCCGATCCAGCGTGCACAGCCCATCCGCGACCCACCGACGGGGTTGTGCACGCAGACCATCAGCAGGTCACGTTCTTCCAGCGGCAGCGCCAGCAGGTCGGGCAGCGCCGGGGACAGGGGTCGGCGCACGTCACCGGCGACGTCCAGCCGCCAGGTGTCCAGGTCGATGCGCGGGGCGGGCACGGTGACGTCGATGACGACCATCTCTCCGGGGCGCGCCAGCAACGGAGCCAGTCCGGGCGGCCCCTGTCGGGCCTCGACGGGAACCGGCGGCAGCGCCCGTGCCGGCACCGGCAACTGCACCCCGGCGTGCACGGCGGCGCTCGCGCGGCGACGAGCGCCCCGTGAGGCGATCAGGACCGCTGCGGTGGCCACCACCGCCGTGGCTGCGGTGCTCGCCGCAGCAGTGAGCGCCGCGGTGCAGCTTGTGGCGGTGCTGGTTGCCGCGGTGTCAGCCGTCGCAGGGGCAGCCGTCGCGCCGGCTCCTGCCGCGGCGGTGAGCACCGGGCGTGGGCGCAGCGGCAAAGCAACGACTGCGGTGGCCGAGAGCAGCACGCCCACGGCGGCTGCTGCGGCGCTACCGCGCGCTGACGCATCGCCACCTCGCAGCACCAGGAAACCGCCCAGGGCGTGTGGTGCACCTGCCACAGCGGCACCCAGCACCGGGCGGTGCTCGGCCAGGTGCCCGCCGGCAGCTGCGGCGAGAGCGCTGGCACCGGTGGCGAGCACGGCCAAGCCGGGCTTGTCGGCACGCCCGAGCACAGCGACACCGGCATCGATGAGCACCGCCGGCGCGGCATCGACCAACCCGCGCGCCAACCCTGACGCCGGCGAGCGCCCGCGCTCGCTCGCGCACGCGGTGACCTCACCGGCCGCGGCCGCCAGCACACCGGCGAGCAGACCCACCCGCCGCCGGCGAAGCACGGAGCGCGCAGTGCGGTGGATGCTCACCGGCTCCTCCCGCTCACCGCGGCGCTCGCCGATTCCTGCGAGGTCGGCTCGTGTTGGGGTGTGTGGCGCTGCGACGACAGGTGCGCGGACGCTAGGTGCGCGTCGGCGGCCATGCGCGCGCTCAAGGTGGCGGCATCGGCGCCGACGAAGCCCAGCAGCGCCGAGCCGCGGCAGCTCTGCCAGGGCAGACCCAGGAAGTACAGGCCGGGCACGCTGGTGACCCCGGCCTCGTGACGAACGGTGCCGGCATCGTCGATGACGCCGGGCACGTGCAGCCAGGAGTAGTCGGGGCGGTAGCCGGTGGCCCAGACGACCGCGTCGACAGCGAGGGTGCTGCCGTCGGCGAAGGTGGCGGTGCGCCCGGTGAGGCCGGTCAGCCGGGCTCGGAAGTCGACCCCGCGCCGGCGCAACCGGCGGCTGCGGGTGCCGATGACCAAGTCACCGCGCTCGCGCAGCCGCCGCGCGATGCGGGTGTGCGCGGGCACGGTGAAGAACCCGGAGCGGGTGAGCCAGAAGAACACATCGCGCCCGGCGATGCGCTGGGGCACTTCGGTCGGCCGGGAACCGACCGCAACGCTGACCGGCTGGGTGGCGCTCAGTTCGGCGGCGATCTGCAGGCCGGAGTTGGCCGCACCGACCACCAGCACCCGGCCGGCGCCGGGCAGCTGGGCCGGGTTGCGGTACTCGGCGCTGTGCAGCTGCATCACGTCCGGGTCCAGCCGGCCGGCGATCGCGGGCACGTGCGGGCTGTGGAAGGGGCCGGTGGCCACGACGACCTGCTTCGCGCTCAGGGTGCCGGCAGGCGTGGTGGCCGCGAAGGTGCCGTCGATGTCGCGGTGCAGCCGCAGCACCGGGCAGTTCAGCCGCACCGGTAGCGCGAAGTGGGCGGCGTAGGCGGCGAGGTAGTCGGCGACGTCGTCCTTGCTGGGGTGGGTGTCGATCGGCGCGGGGAACGGCAGGCCGGGCAGCGAGTCGTACTGGGCGGGGCTGAACAACCGCAGGGAGTCCCAACGCGAGCGCCAGGCGTGCCCGATCTGCGGGCCGGCGTCCAGCAGCAGGAAGTTCACCCCGCCGCCGGTGAGGTGGTGGCCGAGGGCGAGGCCGGCCTGGCCGGCGCCGACGATGAGCACGTCGAGGAGCTCACGGCCACCGGTGGGCGAGGGCGGGGACTGGTGCGTGGGCATGGGGGTCTCCAGACGGGGCGAGGCGATGGGGGTAGGGGTAGGGGTAGGGCAGGCGCCGGGCACGGGGAGCGAGGGTGTGGCGGCGGGTGTGGCGGCGGGTGCTGGAGGTCAGTCGAGGCCGACGGTGAGCAGCGCGGCGGCGATGGTCAGGTCGGCGATCAGGCAGGTCTCGGCGTACCAGCGGGGCACGACCCGGCCGAGGCGGTGGTGGGCCAGGTCCCAGGCGGCGTGCGCGAGCCAGCCGGCGGCGAGCACGTAGCGGGCGACGTCGAGGTCGACGGCGCTCGCGGTGATCGCGACTGCGCCGAAGGCGAGCACCGCGGCGCTCTGCGCGCTCAGCATCCGCCGGTCGCCGAGGTCGCCGAGGTCGCCGCGGGCGGTGCCCCAGGTGAGGTAGATGAGCGCGGCGAGCAGTACGCACCAGGCGCTGATCCAGGCCTGCACATGCTCGGGCAGTTGCGCGATGAGTGCGAAGCTGGTGACGGCGGCCAGGGCGCCCAGCACGGTGGGCCAGCGGCGGGCGAGCGCGCCGCCCAGGCTGGGGCGGCGGTTGCTGAACTCCGGTACCGCCGCGGTGGTGGGGGTCATGAAGAACTCCTTCGTCCGGGCCGGGTCTGGTTCGAACGCTAGGAGTGGGTCGGTGGCCTCACGCCGGGAGAACCGCCAGGTTGGCGGTCGGGTCCACGGGGTCGGGGCGTCCCCGCTGGACTACACGTCAGTCCAGCGCCAGAGCGGTGAGCTCGGCGCGGGAGGTAACACTGAGCTTGCTGAACACGTTGCGCAGGTGGAAGTCCACGGTGCGGGGGGAGACGAACAACCGCGCCGCGACGTCCCGGTTGGACAGACCCTGCCGCACCAGAGCGGCGACCTGGCGTTCCTGCGCGGTCAGCTCCGTGGTGGTGCTGACGTCACGGCGGCGAGCTGTCTCACCGGAAGCGCGCAGCTCCTGGGCGGCACGCTCCGCCCACGGGATGGCGCCGAGGTCCTCGAACAGCGCAAGGGCGGTGCGCAGGTGCTCTCTGGCATCCACCCGACGTCGGGCGCGGCGCAGGTGCTCACCGAAGGCCAGTTCGGTGCGGGCCCGATCGGGTGTCCGCAGCGACGTGGCGTGGGCAGCGAGGGCGCGGTGGAAGTGCTCCTCGGCTCCGACGCTGTCCGAGAGCAGGGCACGGCCGTGTTCGACGACGGCGACCGCGGCCGGAGCGCGCGTTCCCGCGGCGAACACCTCCAGCTCGTCCAGCCAGCGGCGGGCGAGGTCTTCACGGCCGGTGCGGAGCGCGGCCTTGAGGCGGTCCAGGGCGGCCATGCGCCGGAACCCCGGGGAGCTGATCTGCTCCAAGTGGTGCAGCGCGGACGCCGGCTGGCGGGCACGTAGCCCCCGCGCCCAGTGCACCAGGTCAACGACGATGAAGTCGGTGAGCCCGACCGGATGCGCGTTCCGGATCGCCGCCACCTCGGCGATGTGCCGCTCAGCGGCGTCGTCTCCGCGCAGCGCGGCGAGCACGGCCAGCTGCGCGGTCGGCAGTGCCGTCAGCCCTGCGTGACCCGTGCCCGCGCTCAACGTCAGCGCCTCGGTCGCGGCGCCGGCCGCCTGCGACCACGCCCCGGTGGCGATCTGGAACTGCGCTCCGCGGGTGAGGGCGTGCTCGACCATGCTCAGCGCGCCGGCGCTTCGGGCGGCGGTCAGCTGCTGCTGGTGCAGCCGCAGTCCGCGCTCGTCGTCGTCGACCAGCATCGCCGCGACGCCGAGGTTCGGCTGCAGCACGTGATCGTCCACCGGCTCGTCGTCCGTGAGTGCGAAGGCGTTGCGGAAGCAGCTGGCCGCGGTGGCCCAGTCCTCGCAGCCGACGGCGCGGAAACCCTGCAGGAGGGCGGCGGCGGCCCGTACGCGGGCAGGGGCGTCCGGCGCCGGCGTGGGCACCAGCGCGGCGGGGTCGAACTCCCGTGGGGAGCGGGCACCGAACGAGGCCAGCGAGGCGGCGAGCATCGCCAGCTGCTGGGCCAGTGCCTCGTCCACGCACGCCGCGGCCTGCGCGGCCTGCACGACGTGGTCGTAGCCGTCGTCGACCGAGCGGGTGTTCCACTCGATCTGCCCCCGCAGCGTGAGCAGCCGTGCGCGCAACAAGGGCTCGGTGACGTCGGCCGCCGCCGCGCTCGCCAGTGCTGCTGCCCGGGACGGGTGGGCCCCCAGCCAGCTGGACGACGCAGCCAGGTACAGCCGACGGCCCCGCGCCTCGCCACCGTCGGTCAGCTCGGCGGCGCGCGCCCAGGCGGCGGCGGCCGCCTCGTGCCCGCCGCGGCTCGCAGCCCGTTCGGCGACTGCGTCGAGCGCGTCGACCACCGTCTGGTCCGGCCGGTCGGCCGCGGCCGCGAGGTGCCATGCCCGCCGATCCGGGTCCTCGGACAGCACGTCGGCGAGCGCTCGGTGGGCGGCGCGTCGCTGCGCGCTGGTGGCCGCCCGGTAGACCGCCGAGCGCACCAGTGGATGGTAGAGCGCGACGACGTCCCCGTCGACGCGCAGGAGGCCTGCTCGCTCCACCGCGTCCAGGGCCTCGTCGGTGGCGCTGAGCTTCTCGGCGGCATCCAGGATGACGGGCAGGCGGGCGGTGTCGTCGGTGGCGGCGACGAGCAGGAAGCGCTGCGCGGACTCGTCGAGGCGCCGGGAGCGGTTCAGGAAGGCGCGCTCGACCCCGCCGGTCAGCGGCAGCGGGTTCGGCAGGGGCTCTCGGCCGGTCAGCTGCTCAGCGGTGAGCACGCCGGCCAGCTCGCCCAGGGCCAGCGGGTTGCCGCCGGTGCCCGCGACCAGCTGGTCGCGCACTGCCGGGTCAATGTCGCCGCCCGTGCGTGCCCTCAACAGCGCGTCAGCGTCCTGCCCGCTCACGCCGCCGAGCACGACGGTCGGCAGATCGCCGGGGTCGAACCGGCGCGCGTCACCGTCGCGGGCGGCGAACACCAGTGCCACGCGCTCGGCCTGCAGCCGGCGGGCGGCGAACAGCAGTGCGGCGGCCGAGGCGTCGTCGAGCCAGTGGGCGTCGTCGACGACGGCGACGAGCGGGGTGTCCTCAGCTGCGTCCGCAAGCAGGCTCAGCGTGCCGAGGAAGGCCAGGAACCGATCGCCCGCACCCGCGGCTTCGCCGAGCGCAGCGCGCAGGGCTCCTCGTTGCGGCGTGGGCAGCGCATCGAGGCGGCCGCGCAGCGGCCACAGCAGCCGCTGCAGCGCGGCGAAGGCCAGTGGCGACTCCGACTCCACACCGCAGGTGCGCAATACCCGCAGGTCCCCGGCACCGGCCAGGGCGTCGGCAAGCAGCGCCGACTTCCCCGAGCCGGCCACGCCGCGGACGACCAGCGCGCCGCCGGTCCCGCTGCGCGCGGCGTCGAGCAGGGCGGCGATCGCCGCGCGTTCGGCATCCCGTCCGGCCAGCACGAGCGGAACCGTACCGGCCGCAACGGGCACATCGCGTGGTCGTGAACCTGGTGGTTCTGCCGGCGTGAGGAAGCTCGGCGGTGGCGAGCGTGGGAGCCAGACCCGCAGCCCCCACCTTCAGGAGGAGCCATGTCGGCCCGCTCTGCCGCCGAATCGGCGGCCCTCGCTCACGGCCACCCGTCGCCGCCCGCGGACGAGCCGCGCCGGCCGTGGACGGTGTTCGCGCTGATGATCGCCGCCCAAGTCATGGTCGTCCTGGACGTGTCCGTGGTCAACGTTGCGCTGCCGTCCATCCGCGACGACCTGGGTCTGTCGGTCGCCGCCTACCAGTGGGCGATCAGCGCCTACGTGCTGCTCTCGGGCGGGCTGCTGCTCCTGGGCGGCCGTGTCGCGGATCTGCTCGAGCGCCGCCGCGCCTTCCTCGCCGGTGTCGGCCTGTTCACCGCCGCCTCGCTGCTCAGCGGCCTGGCTCAGACACCGGCGGTGCTCATCGTGGCCCGGGCCGCCCAGGGCGCCGGTGCGGCGCTGCTGACCCCGGCCGCGCTGTCGATCATCATGACCGCCTACACCGGCAAGCAGCGGCAGAGCGCCCTGGCCGTGTGGGGCACCGTCGGCAGCCTCGGCATCGCCGCCGGTGTGCTCTTCGGCGGGGCGCTGACCAGTGGGCTCGGCTGGCGGGCGGTGTTCTTCATCAACGTTCCCATCGGTGTGGTCGTGCTCGCCGGCACCCTGCGCGCCGTGGCCGGCGGTGGCTCGCAGCCCGGTGCGCTGCGCCGCCTCGACGTTCCGGGGGCGTTGACCCTCGTGACGGGGTTGCTGGCGCTGGTGCTCGGCATCGAGTCCACCCGCTCCGCCGGTTGGGCGGCGCCGCGCACCTGGCTGGCGCTGGCCGGCGCCGCGGTTCTGCTGAGCGCCTTCGCCCGGCTCGAGCGGCGCACCGCCGAGCCGCTGGTGCCGCCCTCGACGTGGCGGATCCGATCGCTGATCTCCGCCTCGGCGGTGATGGCCGGTGTCACCGGCGTGGTGGTCGGCGCAGTCTTCTTGACCTCGCTATACCTGCAGGCGATCATCGGCGCCTCCCCGCTCGTCGCCGGGCTGCAGTTCCTGCCGCTGGCCGCCGCGATCACGCTGAGCGCCGCCGCGGCGTCGAAGGTGATCGGGCACGCCGGGGCCCGCGCCCTGATGCTCGGTGGACTCGTGGTTCTGGCCGGCGGGGTGCTGCTGCTCGCGGCGAACGCCGGCGGTTCCTCCTACGCCGCCGACGTGCTGCCCGGCTTCCTGCTCGTCGGCGCCGGCGCCGGCCCCATGTTCGTGGCGATCGCCGTGGCCGCGATGAGCGATGTGCCCGCCGAGGGCTCCGGGCTGGCGTCCGGGCTCATGATGACCGGCCACGAGATCGGCGCCGCCCTCGGCGTCGCCGCCCTGAGCGCCATCGCCGGCGACCTCGCCACCTCCGCCGGGCTCATCGACGGCTACGGCCGGGCCTTCACCGCCACTGCCGCCGTCCTGGCCGCCTTGTTCGTGCTCGCCGCCCTGGCCGTACCCGGCGGCAAGCCCACCGGCGCCCCCGGCCACGGCACTCCCGTCCACAGTGGCCACGCCATCCACGGCCACTGACCCGGTGCGCTGACCCGGTCTGCCGACGCGATCCCGGTGATTTCGCCGGTGAGACGCCTCACCGGCCGCGGCGATTCTCCACACCGACCGCACCACCAGCCTTCGAGGAGTTCCCATGCTCTCCGGCACGCCACGCACCTTCATCGGTTCGACCACCTTCACCGTCACCGGCATGACCTGCGCGCACTGCCAACGCGCGGTCATCGAGGAGATCGCGGCCGTCGACGGCGTCGAGACCGTCACTGTCGACCTGGCCACCGGCACCGTCACCGTCACCGCTGCCTGCCTCGTCGACCGCGCCGACATCGCCGCCGCCGTCGACGAGGCCGGCTACGCCCTCGTGCCGTAGCCCTGACCCCTGCCACGCCCGGGTCGCCCACCAGCTCCCGTCCCGGGCGAGCCGGGCAACGCAGCCCGCACCCCGGCCTTGGCGGCGCCCCCACCGGGCCCGCCCCTGAACGCCGTCGTCACCACCCCGACCGCGCACCATCCCGACCCGCTCGCCGCCCCGGCGACCCGCCTCCGCAGGAGAGATCATGACCGTCACCGACCAGCAGTTCGCCCCGCCGCCGCGACCAGTGCCTCCGATCGCGGCCCGCGCGGTCGATGTGGTGAAGACCTACGGCCGCGGCCAGGCCGCCGTCCGTGCCCTCGACTCGGCGAGCGTTGCCATCGCGGCGGGCGAGTTCACCGCCATCATGGGCCCGTCCGGCTCGGGCAAGTCCACCCTGATCCACGCCCTCGCCGGCCTCGACGGCATCGACGCCGGCCGCGTCTTCGTCGGCGACACCGACCTGACCACTCTGTCCGAGCGGGAGCGCACCCTGCTGCGGCGCGAGCGGCTCGGCTTCGTGTTCCAGGCGTTCAACCTCATCCCGGCGCTGACCGCCGCGGAGAACATCGCCCTGCCGCTCACCCTCGCCGGCAAGCGACCCGACCCGGCCTGGATGAACGAACTGGTGCACATGCTCGGCCTGCAGGACCGGCTGGCTCACCGTCCCGGCCAGCTCTCCGGCGGCCAGCAGCAGCGGGTCGCGGTCGGCCGGGCGCTGATCGCCCGCCCCGAACTGGTCTTCGCCGATGAGCCGACCGGCAACCTCGACTCCCGCTCTGGCGCAGCACTGCTCGCGTTCCTGCGCGAGGCCACCCGCACCTTCGGCCAGACGATCGTCATGGTCACCCACGACGCGGTCGCCGCCGCCTACGCCGACCGCGTCGTCTTCCTCGCCGACGGCCGCATCGTCGACGAGCTCACCGACCCGACTGCTGAGGCGGTGCTGGCTCGCCTCGCCGGCCTCGACGAGCCGGTGGGGGCGTGATCGCGATGTGGCGCCTGTCCCTGTCCAACGCCCTCGCGCACCGCTGGCGCCTGGCGCTGACCTGGGTGGCCGTCGCGCTCGGCGTGGCGTTCGTCGCCGGCAGCCTCGTGCTGACCGACACCAGCACCCGGCTGCTGGACGAGCAGTTCCGCACCACCGCCGCCGGCGTGGATCTCACCGTCCGAGATGCGGCCGCCTTCGACGCCGCGATGGGCGTGGAGGTCGCCCGCGACCCGCTGCCGGCCGACCTCGTCGACCAGATCGCGGCCACCCCGGGCGTCGACCGGGTGCGGGCGGTCGCCTCCGGCCCCGGGCAGCTGCAGGTCCGCGGCACCGCGGTGACACCGGCCGAGCCGACGATGCTCGGCACCTGGGCCGAGGCCCCGTTCACCGCCTACACACTGCGCGCCGGGCACGCCCCACATGGCGACGAGGTCGTCCTCGACGCCGCCACCGCCGCCGACCACCGCATCGCCGTCGGTGACACGGTCACCGTCTCCGCGACTGCCAGCCGGCAGTTGCGCGTGGTCGGCCTGACCGGCGTGGGCGAGGGCGACGGGTTGGCCAACAGCACCGTGGTGTTGGTCGACCTGCCCACCGCCCAGACGCTCCTCGACCTCGGCACCGGGATCACCTCCGTCGACGTGCTCGCCGCCGACGGCGCCCCCGTGTCCGACCTGCGCGCCGACCTAGCCGCGGCCCTCGGTGCGGAGTACGCCGTCACCGGAGGCCAGGACGCCGCGGCCGCCAGCGCCGACGCGGCGAAGGAGAGCATCAACTACCTGCGCATCGTGCTGCTGGCACTCGCCGCGGCCGGGCTGGTGGTCGGGGCCTTCTTGATCGCGAATACGTTCGGCATCGTGCTCACCCAGCGGGCCCGGGAGCTGGCGCTGCTGCGCGCCGCCGGGGCCACCGGCCGGCAGGTGTTCGTCTCGGTGCTCGGCGAGGCGCTGCTGGTCGGGCTCACCGGGGCGGTCGGCGGCACCGCGGCCGGGGTCGGCGCCGCGTACGCGCTGCGCGGGCTGGCCTCCGGCGCCGGGCTGGCGCTGCCCGACGGTCCGCTCACGGTCACCGCCCGCACGCTCGTCGTGGGCTTGGCCGCTGGCACCCTGGTCACCCTGCTGGCCGCGCTCGGCCCGGCCCGCCGCGCCGCCCGCACCGCACCGGTCGAGGCGATGCGGGCCTCCGACCCGGCACCTACCGGCCTCCGGCGCGGCCGACTGCTCACCGGCTGGATCCTGCTCAGCCTCGGCGCGACCGGGCTGGTCGCCGCCGCGGTGCTGCGGCACATCGTCGGCGGCGGTCTGGGCGCGGTGCTGCTGCTGGCCGCGCTGGTCGTGCTCGGCCCCGTGCTCGCGCCGCGGCTTGCGCAGGCCGTCGGCCGCCCGCTGAGCGGCCTCGGCGTGCCCGGGCGGCTGGCCCGGGAGTCCACCGTGCGCAACCCGCGGCGCACCGCGGCCACCGCGATGGCCCTGGCGCTGGGCCTGGCGCTCATCTCCTTCGTCGCGGTGCTCGGCAGCTCGGTCAAGGCGATCGGCGCCAGCTCGACCGAGGCGATCACCGCCGACCTGCTCGTGCAGAGCTCCCGCGACGAAATGCTCGGCGGGCTCTCCCCGCAGGTCGCCGCCCGCGTCGCCGACCTGCCGGAGGTCGCCGCGACCTCCTCGGTCCGCTTCGGGCACTGGCTGGACGGGGGTATGACCAGTGCGCTTACCGCCGTCGACCCGGCCACCCTGCCGAAGGTCGCCGACGTGCAGATGACCGCCGGCAGTCTGGCGGCGCTCGACGGCGGGGGTGTCGTGCTCGCCGACGACGTCGCCGCGGAGCGCGGCCTGGCCGTCGGCGACACGCTGGCGATGACCTTCTCCCGGCACG
This sequence comes from Kineococcus arenarius subsp. arenarius, assembly GCF_050871845.1. NCBI lineage: Bacteria > Bacillati > Actinomycetota > Actinomycetes > Kineosporiales > Kineosporiaceae > Kineococcus > Kineococcus arenarius. The sequence continues at coordinate 9,600 of NZ_JBJLSE010000071.1, read as the reverse complement.
GCGAGCAGCGGCTGCCGGTGGTCGGGCTGATGGCCGCCGACTCGGCCCGGGCGCTGTCGACCAGCTACGTCCTCTCGCTGGCCACCTACGCCCAGCACTACAGCGAAAACGTCGACGCCACCGTCTACGTCGCCCTCGCCGACGGCGTCGACCCCACGGTGGCCCAGGCGGCGCTGAAGGCGGCGGTCGCGAACTTCCCGAACGCCGAGGTCCTCGACCAGGCCGAGGCCGCCGCCGGTCGCGCGGCCGCGGTGGACCAGGTGCTCGGGCTGATCACCGTGCTGCTCGGCTTCGCCGTGCTCATCGCGCTGCTGGGCATCACCAACACCCTGGCGCTGTCCATCGTCGAGCGGACCCGGGAGATTGGGCTGCTGCGGGCGGTCGGCATGACCCGGACGCAGCTGTCCTGGATGGTCCGCGCCGAGGCGGTGCTCATCGCCGCGGTCGCCGTGGTCACCGGCGTCGCCCTCGGGCTAGGGCTGGCTGCGGCCACCCTGGCTGGCTTGGCCGCTGACAACCCCCTGGTCATCGAGGTTCCCGCCGGGCAGCTGCTGGCCGTCGTCGCCGTCGCGGTGCTCGCCGGGCTGGCCGCCGGGCTGCTGCCCGCCCGCCGCGCCGCCCGGCTCGACGTGCTCACCGCCATCGCCACCCAGTGACCGGTCGCGCCGGCCCGCCATCGGGCGAGCCGGCGCCCGAGTGGTCCACGCCCTCATGCCACCCGCCCCCTCACAAGCAGGAGCCCCCATGACCGACGCCCCCATGACCGACGCCCCCATGACCGACGCCCCCATGACCGACGCCCCGACGGCCGACGCCCCGACGGCCGACGCCCCGACGGCCGACCCCGCCACGACCGAGGCCCCGCTGACCGCCCGCACCGCCGCGGTCGTGATCCGCCGGGCCACCCCGGCCGACGCCACCGAGGTGACGGCGATGGTCCGCGAGATCGCCGCGCACGAGAACCAGGCCGCGCACGTGCACGTGCCCGACGCCCAGTGGCACGGGCTGCTCGAGCGGCCCGAGGTGATCGTGCTGCTCGCCGAGCGCGGCGGCGCAGCCGTCGGCTACGCCTCCGCGCTGCGGCAGCTGCACCTGTGGACCGGCGGCGACGTGCTCAACCTCGACGACCTCTACGTCCGGCCCGGGCACCGCGACGCCGGCGTCGGCCGGCGGCTGATGGCCGCCCTGGCCGATCTGGCCGCACCCGAGCGGCTGCTCATCCGGTGGGGCATGGAGGTCGACAACGTCGACGCGCAGCGGTTCTACCGCCGCCTCGGCGCCACCCTGCGCCCCAAGATCCTCGCCGCCTGGTCGCCCGCCGCGTACACCGCGCTGGCCGCCGACACCTAACCCCACCAGGCCGCGTCGACCACCGGGGCCGCCGGACCTGGCGATTTGCCCGGTTCGAGCCCGCCCGCCGCCACCAACGATCACGTTGTAGCCCGACCGAGCACCCGTCCACCTGGAGACCGCGATGACGACCACCGCACCGGCCCCCGCCGCCGCGGCGACCGAGCCCACCAGCTGCACCCTCGACATCGCCGGCATGACCTGCGCCTCCTGCGTGGGCCGGGTGGAGAAGGCGCTCAACCGCGTCACCGGCGTCACCGGCGCGCAGGTCAACCTGGCTACCGAGGTTGCCACCGTCCGCTTCGATCCGGCTCAAGTCGGTCTCGAGGAACTGACCGCGGCGGTGACCCGGGCCGGCTACACCGCCACGCCGCGCCGCGAGGCGCAGCCCACTGGCGAGCGCCCCGGCACCGGTGCCGACGCGCCCGGCGAGGACCGGGACGGCGAGGCGCACCTGACCGCGCTCAAGCGGAAGTGGCAGGTCACCCTCGCCACCGGCCTCGGGCTGATGGTCCTGATGTACGTGCCGCTGTACCTGGACACGATGGACTGGCTGATGCCGGCGATCCTCGTGGTCGCGACCGTCGTGCAGTTCTGGGCCGGCCGCGACGTCTACCGCGCCGCCTGGACCGCCGCGCGGCACCGGTCCACGAACATGAACACCCTGGTCGCCCTCGGCACCGGGGTCGCGTACGCCTACAGCGCCTTCGTCACCCTGTGGCCGGCCGCCGCCGAACGCTTCGGGTTGCCGCTGCACGTGTACTTCGAGACCTCGCTGGTGATCCTGGCCCTCGTCCTGGCCGGCCGGTGGATGGAGGCCCGCGCCAAGAAGGCCACCACCGCGGCGATCACCGCGCTGGTCGGCCTCGCGCCGAAGACGGCGCGCGTGGTGCGCGACGGCGCTGAGGTCGACGTCCCGGTCGAGCAGGTCGTCGTCGGCGACCTGGTCCGCGTCCGTCCCGGGGAGAAGGTGCCAGTGGACGGCGTCATCACCGACGGCGCCACCGCCGTCGACGAGAGCATGCTGACCGGCGAGAGCCTGCCGGCCGACAAGGCCGTCGGGGACACCCTCATCGGCGCCACGATCAACCGCACCGGCACCGTCGTCCTGCGGGCGACCGCGGTCGGCGCCGACACCGCGCTGGCCCAGATCGTCCGCCTCGTGGAGGACGCGCAGGGCGCGAAGGTGCCGCTGCAGCGCCTCGCCGACCGGGTGTCGGCTTGGTTCGTCCCGATCGTGCTCGGCCTGGCCGCGGCCACCTTCGCAGCCTGGGCGTTGCTCGGCCCGGACACCGGCGCGATGACGATGGCGATCACCACCACCATCGCCGTGCTGATCATCGCCTGCCCGTGCGCTCTCGGGCTGGCCACGCCGACCGCGGTCATGGTCGGCACCGGCCGCGCCGCCGAGCTCGGCATCCTCATCGGCAACGGCGACGCGCTGGAGACCGCCCGCCGGGTCACCGCCGTCGTCCTGGACAAGACCGGCACCATCACCCGCGGCAAGCCGGCCCTCACCGGCATCACCACCACCGGCGGCTGGGCCGAGGACGACGTCCTGGCACTCGTCGCCGCCGCGGAGACCGGCAGCGAGCACCCGGTCGGCGAGGCGCTCGCCGCCGCCGCCACCGCCCGCCGCCTCGACCTGCCGGCGCTGCACTCCTTCGACGCCGTCCCCGGTCACGGCATCGACGCCGTCGTCGACGACCGGCACGTGCTGGTCGGCAACGCCGCGCTGATGGCCGCCCGCGGCGTGGACGTCGACGCGCTCGCCGGCACCGCCGCCGCGGCCGCCGCCGCGGGGCAGACGCCGATGTTCGTGGCCGTGGACGGGGCCCCGGCCGCGGTGCTCACCGTCGCCGACACGGTCAAGTCCGAGTCCGCCGAGGCGGTCGCCCAGCTGCGGGCGCTGGGCCTGCAGGTGTGGATGCTCACCGGCGACAACGCCGCCACCGCCGCCACCATCGCCGACCAGGTCGGCATCGAGCACGTGCTCGCCGAGGTGCTGCCCGCGCACAAGGCGGCGCAGGTCCGGCGCCTGCAGGAGGAGGGGCACGTCGTCGCCTTCTGCGGGGACGGGATCAACGACGCCGCCGCACTGTCGGCCGCCGACGTCGGCATCGCGATCGGCACCGGCGCCGACGTCGCGATCGCCGCCTCCGACATCACCCTCGTCGGCGGCGACCTGCGCGGGATCGTCTCCGCGATCGCCCTGTCACGGCGCACCGTGACCACGATGAAACAGGGCCTGGGCTGGGCGTTCGGCTACAACCTGCTGCTCATCCCGGTCGCCGCCGGCGCGCTGTACGCCTGGGACGGCCTGCTGTTGGACCCGGTGCTCGCCAGCGCGGCGATGGCGATGAGCTCGGTCAGCGTCGTCACCAACGCGCTGCGGCTGCGCCGCTTCCACCGGCCGGCCACCGCCGCGGAGATCCTGCACCCGCCGCTGCGCGCCCGGATCGGCCAGTACGCCTACCTGACCGGCGTGGCCGTCGTCGCTCTCGCCCTCGGCGCCGGGCTGACCGCCGTGTCGCGGATGGACTTCGCCGAGCGCGGCATGAACGGCCAGCTGGCCTGGGCGCAGGGCACCGGCATGCCGATGCGGCCGGCCATGAGCGAGATGATGACCGCCGAGGTGCCGCCCACCGACGCCACCGACGCCGGCGTCGACGTCCGCCTCGACCTGCCCGACGACGTCCGCGCCGGGCAGCCGACCCGGCTGGTCGCCACCGTCGTCGACAGCGAGACCGGCGACCGGATCGAGGACCTCACCCGCATCCACGAGGCGTGGATGCACCTGATCGCCACCCGGGAGGACCTGGGCACCTTCGCCCACGTCCACCCCCAGCCGACCGGCGCACCCGGGCAGTTGGCCGTCGAACTCACGTTCCCGACCGCCGGTGAGTACATCGTCAACACCGAGTTCCGCCGACAGGGCGAGATGGGCGACGTCCACCAGCGTCAGGTGATCACCGTGGCCGGCACCGCGCCGGAACCGGTGGCCCTGGCGGCCGGGCCGCGCAGCGTGGTCGTCGACGGGGTCCGCGTCGAACTCGAGGGCGAGGCGACGGCCGGAGGCGTGAGCGACCTGGGCTTCACCTTCACCGACGACGCCACCGGTCGGCCGGTCGACGACCTGCAGCCCTACCTCGCCGCGGCCGGTCACGTCGTGGTTATGCGGGCCGACGGGCAGACCTTCGCCCACGAGCACGCCGAGGTCACCGACGCATCCGGCCGCCCGGTGTTCGCCCTGCCGGGCCAGACCTTCGGGCCCGAGCTCGACGTGCACGCCGAGTTCGCCACCGCCGGGACGTACCAGCTGTGGGCCCAGTTCCGGTTCGCCGACGGCAACGTGATCACCGTGCCGTTCACCGTGGAGGCAACCTGAGCGCAGACAGGCGGCCCCCGCATGCTGCGACCAGTGTGCGGGGGCCGCCGCTCGACCACCGGATCCGCCGGCCGTGGACGCCCCCGAGAGCTGACCGAGGAACGAATGACACTGCATGTGCGCGCAGCGACATCCGACGACGTCCCGGCCGCCGCCGAGGCGCTCGCCGACGCCTTCGCCGACTACCCGTGGACCCGATGGACGATCGACGCCGACGGCCACGGCGGTCGGCTGCGGGCGCTGCACCACCTGTTCCTGTCCACCGTCGCACTGCCCTTCGGGCAGGTGGACGTCGGCGAGGTCGGGGAGGAGTTCGTGAGCGTCGCGGTGTGGATGACCAGCACCTCGCTGCCCGACGACGTATGGGCACGGGTCGGCCCGGCGGCCGCCGAACTGGCGGGGCACCGGGCGGCAGCCGCGGCCGAGGCCGAAGCGGCACTGGCCGACCGCCGACCGAGTGAACCGCACCTGACCCTGGCCAGCCTGGGCGTCCTGCCGCACCGTCAGGGACGGGGCCTCGGTGCCGCAACGCTGGCTCCGGGCCTCAACCGCGCCGACCGGGACGGGCTGCCAGTGCACCTGGAAACCAGCGCCGAGCTCAACGTGCGGTTCTATCGGCGCCTGGGCTTTGCCGTCACCGACGTCGTCGACCTGCCGGGCGGTGGCCCGCGCACCTGGCTGATGCGCCGTGGACCCCGGACTCGAGCCGTCGGCTGGGCGGCGACCGCCGTCGCGACCGCTGCGGGGAGAGGAGAGGAGCGCACCCGGTGAACGGCTTCCTGATCTTCCTCATCGTGGCCTGCGAGGTCGGGTTCTGGTGCCTGCTAGGCGCCGGCCTGGTGGCCCGGTACGTGATGCGCCTGCCTCGCACGAGCGCGGTCCTGCTGGCCGGCGCTCCGGTCCTCGACCTCGTCCTCCTGATCGCGTCCGTCCTGGACCTCCGCGCAGGCAGCACGGTCGGCGTCGCCCACGGGCTGGCCGGCCGCTTACATCGGCTTCTCCGTCGCCTTCGTGTCGACCACCCTGCGGTGGGCCGACCAGCGCTTCGCGCACCGCTTCGCCGATGGCCCGCCACCTGTGCGGCCACCCCGGTACGGGCAGGAACGGGCCCGCCACGAGTGGATGCTGTGGGCGAGGGCGCTCCTGGGCTGGGCCGTGGCCTCCGGTCTGCTCGGGCTGGCCATCGTCGCCGTCGGCGATGCGGAGCGCACCGCGCACCTGACCGGGTGGATCAACGGCCTCACAGCGGGCCTGCTGATCTGGGCGCTGGCCTGGCCGCTGCCCTACACCCTCTGGCCGAAGAACCCGCCGACTGCCGCGCCGCAGCCTGCCGGGACAGCATCGAAGAAGGCGTGAGCCGGGACCGCCCGGCACTGTCCCCGGACGGCTGACCGTGGCCGCGGGCGTGCGAGCTCACTCTCAGGAGAACCGCCCGGTTCACAATAGTGGCGTGCCGGCGCGCACGGCTCGGACGACGTCCTCGACCGCCTGAACCGAGCTGGCGGCGCCGCGCTCCTCGTCCAGCAGAGCCGCGTGCCCGGCATCTGCGTACCGGTGGGCGCTGTTGGTCGAGAGCGCGGCCATGCGCTCCTGCGCGGCGAGCCAGGCCGGATCGGCTTCGTGCCCGGCTGCGGTGAGCACCACCAGCGGCGTGGCGCCGAGGGTGGTCAGCGCACGGGCCTGCCTGAGCAGCGCGGGCATCGTGGCGACCTCGTCGCGGACGTTCCGCAAGCCGCGGGGGCTGGCGTTGAACATCCGTACCTGCCCGGCGGCCGGCTCGGGGAGGGCGGACCAGGCCGAGGCGGGCAGCAGCCGTCCGACACCGAGGCGGGCGAGGCTGGGTAGAACCGCCATCGCACTGGGGGGACCGCCGCCGACGCAGTAGGGGTCGGTGGCGTCCAGCAAGACCATGCCGGCGACCTGCTCGGGGTAGCGGGCGGCGTAGGTCATCGCGTGGTCGCCGCCGATGGAGTGCCCGACGAGCACGTAGGGACCCTCCTCACCGGCGCGCTCGAGCAGCGTGTGCAGGTCCGCGGCGGCCTGGTCACCGTCGTGCGGCTGGGGTGCGTCCTCGCTCCAGCCCTGCCCGGTGCGGTCGTAGGCGCAGACCCGGGCGCTGCGCGCGACGGCCGGGGCGATGCACGCCCAGTTAGCCGACGTCGCCTGCAGCCCGTTGAACAGCACCACGGTCGGGCCGCCGGAGCCGGTGCAGTCCAGGTGCAGCCGGTGGCCGCCGACGTCGTAGGCCTGCCCGGGCATCGCGGAACCCGGGTCGTCGGAGGCCAGCCCGACGGTCTCCACCGCGCCGCCCACCGCCGCGGCGGCGATGACCACCACGACGGGGTAGAGCAACCAGCGGCCGCTGCCGGCGGCCAGGGCGCAGCGGATCCGGACACCCATCCAGACGGCCAGCGCCAGCAGCACCGGGGGCCACACCCATCCGGCGGCGGTCAGCCCAGGGTTGCCGGGAGCGACGATCAGGAGCCCGAGCCCCGTCGCGGCGAGGCCGGCGGCCGGCACCCACGTCCACCGCTGCGGCTGGCTGGTCATCCGCGCCGACAGCGCCGCCAGCAGAGCCCAACCGGCGGCGAACCCGAGCAGCGCCGACCCGGTGATCACGTGCTCGGGCGCACCGGAGAACACGACCACGGTGAGCGCGGCGGCGAGCGATCCCCCGGTCAACAGCGATCCGGCGACGATCCGGCGGATGGGACCGGTGTGGATCGGAGGTCCGACGGTGGCCCCGGCGGCTTCGGCGGCTTCGGCGGCTTCGGCGGCTTCGGCGGTCGCGGCGGAAGCGGGCATTGGTGGGATCTCCTGATCAGGTGCGGTCGGTCTGCGATCGAGAGTTGACGGTGCTCGTGTTGGTCGAACCGGCATCGCGCCAGGTCCGCCGCGGCCGGGTCAGGTCGGAAGCAGTTGTGCAGTCAGGGTGACCGCGATCAGGGCGGCGGCGACCCAGTCGACGGTGACGCAGAACGGCGGCCACCAGCGGGTGCCGGCCACGAAGCCGGTGCGGTGCTGCCACAGGTCCTTGCAGCCGTGTCCGGCCAGCCCGGCGACGATCAGCCAGGCCGAGCCGAGTTCCGCGCACGCGGCGGCGACCACGAAGACCGACGCGACGACCGTCTCCACGACCAGCACGTGCCGGCGCCCGTCGGCGACGGCGAAGCCGACGTAGACCGCCGCGATGAGGGTGAGGCCGAGAGCGTAGACGGTCGCCGGGTCCAGCCAGAAGAACGCAAGCGGGGAGGCCGCCTGCAGGACACCGAAGACGACGCCCCAGATCAGCGGTGCGCGCAGCTGACGGTGAGTGAAGCCGGACGGGGTGGCCGCCGCAGTAGTTGGCACAGGGCCTCCCGAGGTGAACGTCCTTCCTCACCCAGTCGGACCAGGCAGGCCTGCGATCCGGGCACGGGACGACGATGGGGCCCGGAGCCTCGGCGGCGCCAGGACGCGGTCTTGACGATCTCGGACATGCCGCGTCGTACAGTGCGGGGGTGGCTGCCCTCGACGTCGCGGTCGTCACGTTTCCGTCGGCGCAGATCCTGGACGTGACCGGCCCGCTGGAGGTCTTCTCCAGCGCCACCCACCTGCTGCCGGGGGCGGAGTACCGCACGCAGGTGGTGAGCACGTCGGGCGGTCCCGTGCTGGCCAGCGCGGGGCTGTCATTCAGCACCACCGCACTCGCCGACGTCGTAGAGCCGATCGACACGCTCGTGGTCGCCGGCGGTCGGGACATGGATCAGGCGCGCGCGGACGCGGACCTGCTGGCCCACGTGCGGCGGCTGGCGGGCAGCGCCCGACGGGTCGCCTCGGTCTGCTCCGGGGCCTTCGTCCTCGCGGCCGCCGGCCTGTTGGACGGCCGACGGGCGACCACCCACTGGGCAGAGTGCCAGCTGCTGGCGACCGCGCACCCGCAGGTGTCGGTCGACGGTGATGCGATCTATGTGCACGACGGCGACGTCTGGACTTCCGCCGGCGTGACGGCGGGCATCGACTTGACGCTGGCCCTCGTCGCCGACGACCACGGCGCACGGGCGGCGGCGGCGGTCGCCCGGCACCTGGTGGTCTACCTGCGGCGGTCCGGTGGGCAGGCGCAGTTCTCCACGCTGCTCGCCGCCCAGGCAGCCGAGAGCGAACCGGTGCGGGAGCTGCTGGCGTGGCTGCCCGACCACCTCACCGCCGACCTGTCGGTGCCCGCCCTGGCCCGCCGCGTGCACCTGTCCGAGCGACAGTTCAGTCGGGTGTTCAAGGCGGAGGTCGGCGTGACGCCGAGCGAGCACGTGGAGCGGCTGCGACTCGAGGCGGCCTGCCAGCTCCTCGAGACCACCAGCCACGCCGTCGACCACATCGCGCGCGTCTGCGGGTTCCAGGCGCCTGAGACCATGAACCGCGCGTTCCGCCGTCGGTTGAACACCACCCCCGGAGACCACCGCCGGCACTTGGGACTGCCCCCGGTCCGGTTGACTCCTTGACCTGCCCCACCCTTCGGTTACCCGCTGTGCCGTGAAGATCAGGTGGGGATGGGTGATTCGTAGCGTAGTTCATGCTCGATTGGGCTGACGTAGTTCAGCTGGGAGTGGCGGCGCTGTCGGTTGTAGAAGATTTCGATGTTCCCCCACTCCGTGGGAGGTACCCCATCGAAGATCGCGTTGGCCAGGTCGAGGCGGGTTCGCCACTTCTTACGATCGAGGAGTTCGATCTGCATGCTGGACCAGAAGGACTCCATCATCGCGTTGATGCTCCTATAGACGTCAAGCCTTTCAAGCAGCAGTGCGAACAGCGTCCTGGTCCGATGAGGGACGCGCGGCTGCCGGCGGCAGCAGGTGGTAGATCTCGCGGGCGAGGTAACGCTTGAG
>NZ_JBJLSE010000070.1:0-21334 GCF_050871845.1 Kineococcus arenarius subsp. arenarius | reverse complement strand
CCGCCCCCCCCCCCCCCCCCCCCCCCCCCCCCCCCCCCCCCCCCCCCGGCCCGGCCCGACCGCGACCTGGACGCCGTGCTGGCCCTGTTCGAGGCCGCCGGCCGCCACGTCGACCGCTTCGGCGGCGCCGGCGGCGCCGGGCGGTTCCTGGAGCAGATGCAGTCCGCGGAGGTGCCCGAGGACACCCTCGCGGACCGCGCCCCCGAGACCGGCGCGGTGACGCTGACCACCCCGCAGGGCGCGGTGGGCCGGCAGTGGGACGTCGTGGTCGTCGCCCGGGTGCAGGAGGGCGTGTGGCCGGACCTGCGCCTGCGCGGCTCCGTGCTGGGCGCGCAGGCCCTCGTGGACGTCGTCGAGGGCCGCGACCCGGACGGCCCCGGCGCGCGCCGGGCCGTGCTGGAGGACGAGCTGCGCCTGTTCCACGTGGCGGTCTCCAGGGCCCGCGACGAGCTCGTGGTGACGGCGGTGCGCGCCGACGACGAGCGGCCCTCGGCCTTCCTGGAGCTCGTCGGCGCCGTCGCGGCGCGCGAGCGCGGCGAGGAGGACGCCGCGGTGGACGAGGAGGGCGAGCGGCCCCTGGCGCAGGTGCCCCGGGCGGTGTCGCTGCCCGCGCTGGTGGCGCGCCTGCGGCAGGTGCTGTGCGCCCCGCCCACCGCCGAGACCCCGGCGCGGCGGCGCTCCGCGGCCGCCCACCTGGCGCAGCTGGCGGCGGCGGGCGTGCCCGGCGCCGACCCGACCGACTGGTACGGCGTGGACGACCTGACCGACGACGGCCCGCTGCGCGAGGACGGCGAGCAGGTGCCGGTCTCACCCTCGCGGGTGGAGTCCTTCGAGCGCTGCGGGCTGCGCTGGCTGCTGGAGTCCTCCGGCGCCCGCCCGGGCGACTCGGGAGCGCAGTCGCTGGGCAACCTCGTGCACCGCATCGCCGCCGAGGCGCCGGAGGCCGACGCCGCCGAGCTGCTGCGCCGCCTGGACCTGCTGTGGCCCACGCTGGGGCTGGCGGACGGCTGGGTGACCTCGCGGCTGCGCGCCCGCGCCGACCAGGTGCTGCTGAAGCTGGCCGAGTACCACCGGCAGGTGCGCACCGAGGGGCGCGTCCTGGTGGCGGTCGAGCGGGACGTCGACGTGCTCGTCGGCCGTGCGCGGGTGCGCGGCCGGGTGGACCGCCTGGAGCGCGACGCGGACGGGCGCGCGGTCGTGGTGGACCTCAAGACGGGCCGGACTCCGCCGTCGCGGGCGGAGCTGGCCCGGCACCCGCAGCTGGGCGTCTACCAGCTCGTCGCCGCCGAGGGCGCGTTCGGCCCGGAGCTGGCGGGCACGGGCGGGGCGGCGCTGGTGCAGCTGGGCAGCGCGACGAAGAAGGTCGGGGTGCAGCGCCAGCAGCCCCTGGAGGCCGACGAGGACCCGCGCTGGGCGGCGGACCTGGTGGCCCGCACGGCCGAGGGCATGTCCGCGCCGGTGTTCGAGGCGGTGGTGGGCCCGCACTGCTCCACCTGCCCGGTGCGCGCCAGCTGCCCCGCCCAGGACGAGGGTCGCAGCGTGTGCGAGGAGGACGGACGGTGACGAGCACCACCAGCACCACCAGCACCACCAGCACCACCAGCACCACCAGCACCAGGGGCGCCGGCGGCGCGGCCGGTGCGCCCGCTGCCCGCCTGGGGGCGGAGGAGATCGCCGAGCGGCTGGGCCGGCCGCGGCCCACGCCCGAGCAGGTCGCCGTCATCGAGGCGCCCGTCGAGCCGCTGCTGGTGGTGGCCGGTGCCGGCTCCGGCAAGACCGAGACGATGTCCTCCCGGGTGGTGTGGCTGGTCGCCAACGGCCTGGTCGCCCCCGAGGAGGTGCTGGGGCTGACCTTCACCCGCAAGGCCGCCGGGGAGCTGGCCGAGCGGGTGCGCACGCGGCTGCGCGCCCTGCGCGCGCACGGCCTGGGCGCCCCGGCCGGTGCCGCACCCGGCGGGGGGCCGGGCGACGGCCTGGGCGACGGCGAGCCGGTGGTGTCGACGTACCACGCGTACGCGGCGTCGCTGGTGACCGACCACGGCCTGCGCATGGGCGTGGAGCCGCAGTCCGCGGTCCTGTCGGAGGCGGGGGCCTGGCAGCTGGCCGCGGAGGTCGTGGAGACCTGGCGCGGGGACCTGCCCGGCGTCGAGGTGGCGCCCTCCACGCTCACCGCGGCGCTGCTGGAGCTGTCCGGCGAGTGCGCCGAGCACCTGGTGGACCCCGGCGACCTGGAGCGCTTCGTCGAGGGCTTCGAGGCGCGCGTGCGCGTGCTGCCCAGGGACGACAAGGCGGTCGCGAAGCTGGGCGCCCACGTGCCGGGGGAGCCGTACGCGGAGGTGGCGAAGGTCCTGGCCGTGCAGCGGGCCCGGCGGTCGATCGTGCCGCTGCTGCGCGAGTACGCCCGGCGCAAGCGCGACGCCGAGCGGCTCGACTTCGGCGACCAGGTCCAGCTGGCGGCCCGGCTGGCCCGGGAGGTGCCGGCCGTGGCGGCCACCGAGCGCGCGGCGCACCGGGTGGTGCTCCTGGACGAGTACCAGGACACCAGCTACGCGCAGCTGGCGCTGCTGCGCGCCCTGTACGGCGACGCGCACCCGGTGACGGCGGTGGGCGACCCCCACCAGTCGATCTACGGCTGGCGCGGCGCCAGCGCCGGCAACCTCGCCAGCTTCCCCGCGCAGTTCCGCCGCGCCGACGACTCCCCGGCGCGGGTGGCGCCGCTGGCGACGAGCTGGCGCAACGACGAGGCGGTGCTCGCCGTCGCCAACGTCGTGGCCGACCCCCTGTCGGCCGGGGCGGGCGCGGGCGCCGCGGTGGTGCGGCTGCGCCCGCGCCCGGGCGCCGGCACCGGCCGGGTGCGCACGGCGTTCGCCGCGACGGTGGAGGAGGAGGCCGCGGAGGTCGCCGCCCGGCTGGCGGAGGTGTGGCGCGCCGACTCCGAGCGCCTGGCCGTGCAGCGCCGGGTGCCCGGCGCCTCGCCGCGGCCCCGGCGCACCGCGGCGGTCCTGTGCCGCAAGCGCAGCCAGTTCCCGGTGCTGCACCGGGCGTTGCGCGAGGCGGGGCTGCCGGTGGAGGTCGTCGGCCTCGGCGGGCTGCTGTCCACCCCGGAGGTCGTCGACGTGGTCTCCACCCTGCACGTCCTGCACGACCCGGGCCGAGGCGACCAGCTCGCCCGGCTGCTGACGGGGGCCCGCTGGCGGCTGGGCCCGCGCGACCTGGCGGCCCTGGGGGAGTGGGCCGGGCACCTGCAGCGGGTCCGCAGCGGGCGTGGTGCTCCCGGTGTCCCCGACGGTCCCGACGGCCCCCCGTCAGCCGGCGGGGCCGCCGCCGACGCCGCGGTGGTCCTGCCCGACGAGGTGGAGGACGCCAGCCTCGTCGAGGCGCTGGACGAGCTGCCCCCGCCGTCGTGGCGGGGGTCGGGCGGGCGGGGCCTGTCGCCGGCGGCGCACGCCCGGCTGGCCCGGCTGGCGGGTGTGCTGCGCCACCTGCGCTCCCGCACGCACGTGCCGGTGCCCGAGCTGGTGGGCGAGGTGGAGCGCGCCCTGCTGCTGGACGTGGAGGTCGCCGCCCGCCCGGGCAGCTCCCCGGCGTCCGAGCGGGCCAACCTCGACGCCCTGGCCGACGCGGCCGCGTCGTTCTCGATCAGCGCGCAGCGCCCGGGCCTGGGCGGGTTCCTGTCCTGGCTGGCGGCCGCGCAGTCGCGCGAGCGGGGCCTGGAGCCGGGCGCGGTGGACGTCTCCTCCGACGCGGTGCAGTTGCTGACGGTGCACGCCAGCAAGGGCCTGGAGTGGGACGTCGTGGCGGTGCCGGGTCTGGTGGAGGGCGTCTTCCCCGCCGGCGGGGAGACGTCGTCGGGCTGGCTGAGCGGACTGGGCGTGCTGCCGTACCCGCTGCGCGGGGACCGCGCGCACCTGCCGGAGCTCGACCTGGACGGCGTCGGCACGCAGAAGGAGCTGGACGTCGAGCGCGGGCGCTTCCGCGAGGCGTGCGGCGAGCACGAGATGGCCGAGGAGCGGCGGCTGGCGTACGTGGCGTTCACCCGCGCCAAGGAGGAGCTGCTGCTCAGCGGCGCGCACTGGGACGACTCCACGGCACCGCGCCGCCCGTCCCGGTTCCTCGGTGAGGTGCTGCAGGGCCCTGGCCTGCCGGGCCTGGTGAGCCTGCCGCCGGTGCCCGCCCCGCAGGAGGGCGAGCCCAACCCGCGCACGGCGACGCCCCAGCGCGTGGTGTGGCCGGTCGACCCGCTCGCGGCGCGCCGCGCGGAGGTGCAGCAGGGGGCCCGGGCGGTGCGCGAGGCGGCCGGTGCGGTGCTGCCGCGGGCCCCGGACGACGAGGCCGCCGGCTGGGCGCAGCAGGTGCACCTGCTGCTGGCCGAGCGCGCCGCGGCGGGCGCCGCCGGCGGGGTGCTCCTGCCGACGCACCTGTCGGCGTCCCGCCTGGTGGCGCTGGCGCAGGACCCCGAGGCGCTGGCCCTGCAGCTGCGTCGCCCGGTGCCGCAGCCGCCGCGGCCGGCGACCCGCCGCGGCACCGCCTTCCACGCCTGGCTGGAGCACCGCTTCACCGCCAGCACCCTGCTGGACCTGGTGGACCTGCCCGGCGCGGCGGACGAGGACGCCGCGGACGACCGCGAGCTGGCGGCGCTGCAGCGGCACTACCTGGCCAGCGAGTGGGCCGAGCGCGACCCGGTCGCGGTGGAGGTGTCGGTGGAGACGCCCGTGGCGGGGATCGCGGTGCGCGGTCGCATCGACGCCGTCTTCCGCAGCACCGGCCCGGACGGGCGGGTGCGCTGGGACGTCGTCGACTGGAAGACCGGCCGGCCGCCGCAGGGGGACGCGGCGCGGGCCCGGGACGTGCAGCTGGCCGTGTACCGCCTGGCGTGGTCGCGCTGGCACGGGGTGCCGCTGGAGGACGTCAGCGCAGCCTTCTTCTACGCCTCCACGGGCGAGACGGTGCGCCCGGTGGACCTGTTCGGCGCCGAGGACCTGGAGGCGCTGGTGACCTCGGTGCCGGTGACCGACCGGGAGGTCTGAGGACGGCCCCGGGCCGCCTCACGGCCGTCCCCTCACAGCCGCAGGTCCACGACGACCGCGCGGTGGTCGCTGCCGCCGACGCGCTCGACGCGCCCGCCGCCGACCGCGGCGCCCAGGCCGTCGCCGAGGGCGTGGTCCAGCTGCACGCGCGGCGCCGGCGCCGGGAACGTCGCCCCGGCCACCAGAGGTCGCCACGGCACGGCCCGGCCCACGACGCCGGGCGGCAGGTTCAGGTCGCCCAGCAGCACCAGCGGCCGGGGCAGGTCGGCCGCCCAGCGCCGCAGCTCGCGCAGCTGGCCCAGGGCGCGCACCGGCGAGAAGGACAGGTGGGTGCCCAGCACGGTCACCGGGCGCGCCGCCCCGTCGCCGGGGGCGCGCGCGTCGACGACGACGGCCACGACGGCGCGCGGCTCGTCCGGCACCAGGCGCAGCCTCCTGCCCGCGCCGGGCGGCAGCACCAGCGGCAGCCGGGCCGCGCTGCCGGCCATCCGCAGCTCCCGCCACTGCAGCACCGGCAGGCGCGAGAGCACCGCCACGCCGTAGGAGGGCTCGCCCGGCACGGTCGCGGCGGCGGGGCGGAACGTGTCGGGGGAGCCGGGGGTGCCGTGCACGGTGGCGGCGAAGCGCGCCCCGCCGCGGGTCACGCCGCAGGCGCGCGCCAGCACCGCGGTCTGGTCGGTGCCCCCGCTGCGGGGCAGCAGGTGGTCGACCTCCTGCACCGCCACGACGTCGGCGCCCAGCGCCGCCACGGCGGCGGCGAGCCGGTCGGCGTCGACGCGCCCGGTGGCCAGGTCGCGCCCGGAGGCGGCGTTGACCGACGCCAGCCGCAGCGGCCGGGGCGCCCGCCCGGACAGCTCAGACCCCCAGCGGCACGGCGTCGGCGTGGGCGTCGAGGTCGTCGAGCATCCGCCGGGCGTCCTCGACGATCTCCTCGTCCTCGGTGCGCAGGCCCACCAGCAGCCAGCGGGTCAGCGCCAGCTCCCCGGCCAGGCGGGCGCGCAGCAGCAGGTCGGGGTCCAGGGGGTCGTGGCGGGCGTGGGCGTACGCCTCCAGCACCGACTCCAGCGCGTCGGGGTCCGCGCCCACGGCCAGCCAGGCGAAGTCGTCGGCGGGGTCGGCGACCTTGGCGTCCGCCCAGCCGGTGATGCCGGTCAGGGCCTCGCCGTCGGTGCGCACGTGCTCGCCGACGAGGTCGCCGTGCACGGGGGTCGCGGCGAAGCGCCAGCGCGCCACGTCCTCCATGAGCACCTCCCAGCGCGTCAGCAGCCGCGGCGGGACGTGGCCGGTCGCGGCGGCGCGGTCCAGCTCGGACAGGCGCCGGCGCCGGTACTCCTCGGCGTCGTACACGGGCACGCCGGCGTCGGCGAAGACGGCGACGTCGATCTGGTGCAGCGCGGCCAGCCCGGTGCCGACCGAGCGCGCCAGGCCCGGGCCGGGGCGCAGGTCCTCCGGGTGCAGGGGGCTGCCGGGCAGTTCCGGGGTGACCACGCAGCGCCCGCCCTCGCCCAGCACCACCGTGCCGGCGGCGCGGGGCACCGCGAACGGCAGCGGCTCGTGCAGCCCGGACAGCAGCTCCAGCTCCGCGTCCAGCGCGGCGGCGGCCGCGGGCCGCCGGGGGGCGCGCACCGTGAAGCGGCGGTGGGCGGCGTCCACGACGACGGCGGCGTCGACGTCGGCGCCGTCCTCCTGCGCCGGACCCGCGGCCACGACCTCGAGGCCGGGCACGGCGGCGGTGGCGAGGGCGGCGAGGACCTGCGGCGAGCGGGGGGGCACGGGGCAACGGTAGAGCGCGGTGCGCTCCGTAGGGTGGAGCGGTGACGAACCACGCCGTCGGCGCCGCCCCGACCGAGCCGACCGGGTCCCGCGGGGTGGCGCTGCCGGCACCGCCGCTGCGCGACCTGGCCCTGTCCCGCCAGCGGCTGGACCGCGCCGGTGCGCGGCGCACGGACCCCGGGCTGCTGGAGCGGCTGTGGGCGTCCCCGGCCACCCGGGTGCTGCGGGTGCACGCCGGCCGGGCCCCGGTGGTGCGCACCGCGCGGGGCCTTCAGCTGGTGCTGCGCGCCCCGGGCGAGGTGCCGGCGCCCGGCGCGGAGGACCTCGTGCTGTACCTGGGCACCGACGGGCGGGCGGAGTTCGCGGCGGTGGTCTCCGCGGACGCCGAGCCCGAGGTCGCCGACGGCTCCGCCGGCGACGAGGAGTGGCGGGGCCTGCGGGAGGTGGGCGACGCCCTCGGCGACCGGGACGCCGGCCTGCTCACCGAGGCCGTCTCGATGGGCAACTGGCACGCGGTGACCCGCTTCTCGCCGCGGACCGGCGAACCGCTCACCGCGACGACCGCGGGGTGGGTCAAGGCCGAGCCGGGCGGCAAGGAGCACTTCCCCCGCACCGACGCCGCGGTGATCATGGCGGTGATCAGCCCGGACGACCGGCTGCTGCTGGGGCACCAGCCCGTGTGGCCCGCGAACCGGTACTCGGTGCTGGCGGGTTTCGTGGAGCCGGGGGAGTGCTTCGAGGACACGGTGCGCCGGGAGGTGCTGGAGGAGGCCGGGGTCGTCGTGGGCCCGGACCCGGAGGACGTGCGCTACCTGGGCAGCCAGCCGTGGCCGTTCCCCGCCTCGCTCATGGTGGGGTTCGCCGCGCGCGCCGTCACCACGGACATCCGGGTCGACGGCGAGGAGATCGCCCTGGCGCGCTGGTTCAGCCGTGCTGAGCTGGCGCAGGAGGTGCGCGCGGGCCGGGTGCTGCCGCCGCCGGCGGTCTCGATCGCGCGGCGGCTCATCGAGGCGTGGTTCGGCGGCCCCCTGCCGGTGCCGGGCGACGACACCTGGACCTGACCCCCGGACCCGGGGGTGGTTCAGCCGCGCAGGAGCTCGGCGGGGTGGCGCGGGTCCTCGCAGCGCAGCACCGCGCCGGCCCGCTCGACGGGCCCGGACTCCGCCAGGTAGCGGTGCCAGGCGCCGAGCACCCGGTCGGCGTCGGCGGCGTCCACCCGCCGGCGCACCGCCGCGTCGGAGGTGCTCAGGTGCACCACGGCGTCGAAGCCGTGCCGCAGGTCGTCGCGCAGCAGGAAGGGGCCGGCGAACACGAGCACGGCGTCGTCGGGCACGGCCTCGCGCGGTGCGCGGGAGGCGCGGTCGGTGGCCGGGTCGTGCAGGGACGGCACCCACCAGCGGCCGGTGGGCGCGCCGAGCGGTTCCAGCACCTCCCGGTGCAGGCCGGCGACGTCGAGCCAGTCGTCGTGGAAGGCGTCGGGGTCGTCGCGGCCGCGCTCCAGGCGCAGCGAGCGGGGCCGCCAGAAACCGCTCCAGGTGGCGACGAGCACGGGGCGGGCCTGCGCGCGCAGCGCGTCGGCGAGGTGCCGGGCGTACCAGGCGGTGTCGGCGTCCACGGCGCCGTCCACGCCGACGCGCGCGCCGGCCGGCAGCGACGCGGCCCACCGCCCCGCGAACTGCGCGGGGCCGGTGGGCCGGTGGGTGGTGCTCACGCTCAGGCGCCCAGGCGCGCCTTCACCTCGGCGAGGGAGGGGTTGGTGGCGGCGGAGCCGTCGGGGAAGAGCAGGGTCGGCACGGTCTGGTTGCCGCCGTTGACCTGCATGACGAACTCGGCCGCGTCCGGCACCTCCTCGATGTTGACCTCCGAGTAGCTGACGCCCTCGCGGTCCATCTGGGACTTCAGACGGCGGCAGTACCCGCACCAGGTGGTGGTGAACATCGTCACGCTGCCCGCCGCCGGCGCCTCGATCGTCGACACTGCTCCTCCTCCGCGCGGGTGGTTCCCGCTCCGCGGGCTGCAACCGGGGAGGCACCGGCTCTCTTCCCGGCGTCGCGTCCACAGCGGGGGCCCGCTCGTGCCCCGGCCGTCGGCGGCGCTTGAGAGGATGTCCCCGCCATGACGACCGCACCCGACCTCCGCCCCGCCGCCCCGTCCGCCGACTCCGTCCTCGAGGGCCTGGACCCCGAGCAGCGGCAGGTCGCGACGACCCTCGACGGCCCCGTGTGCGTGCTCGCCGGTGCCGGCACGGGCAAGACGCGGGCCATCACGCACCGCATCGCCTACGGCGTGCACTCCGGCGCCTACGTGCCCAACCGCGTGCTGGCGGTGACCTTCACGGCCCGCGCCGCGGGGGAGATGCGCACCCGGCTGCGGGACCTGGGCGTGGCGGGCGTGCAGGCTCGGACCTTCCACGCCGCGGCGCTGCGCCAGCTGCAGTTCTTCTGGCCGCAGGCCATCGGCGGCACCCTGCCGAACCTCGCCGAGCACAAGGCGCCCCTGGTGGCCGACGCCTGCAACCGGCTGCGGCTGTCCTCCGACCGCGCGCGGGTGCGCGACCTGGCCGCCGAGGTGGAGTGGACCAAGGTCATGCTCGTGGACGCCGACGACTACGTGGCGGCGGCCACCCGAGCCGGTCGCGGCGAGCCCGGCGGGCTGGACCTGCCGACGGTGGCGCGCGTGGTGCGCACCTACGAGGAGGTCAAGACCGACCGCGCCGTCATCGACTTCGAGGACGTCCTGCTGCTGACGGCCGGCATCCTCGACGAGCGCCCGGACGTGGCGGCCACCGTGCGCCAGCAGTACCGCCACTTCGTGGTGGACGAGTACCAGGACGTCTCCCCCCTGCAGCAGCGCCTGCTGGACCTCTGGCTGGGCGAGCGCGAGGACCTGTGCGTCGTGGGCGACGCCAGCCAGACGATCTACTCCTTCGCCGGGGCCACCCCCGAGCACCTGCTGGACTTCCCGCGCCGGCACCCCGGCGCGAAGGTCGTGCGCCTGGTGCGCGACTACCGCTCCACCCCGGAGGTCGTGCAGCTGGCCAACTCGGTGCTGTCGATGGCCTCCGGCCGGCACGCCCGCGCCCGCCTGGAGCTCATCGCGCAGCGCCCCTCCGGCCCGGCGCCGACCTTCACCGCCTACGACGACGACGTCGCCGAGGCGGCCGGCGTGGCCGCCCGCATCGCCGCCGAGGTGCGCGCCGGGCGCAGCGCGAAGGACGTCGCCGTGCTGTTCCGCACCAACGGGCAGTCGCAGGCGCTGGAGTCGGCGCTGGCCGACGCCGGCGTCGGCTACGTCGTGCGCGGCGGGGAGCGGTTCTTCTCGCGCAAGGAGGTCCGCGACGCGGTCGTGCTGCTGCGCGGCGCGACGCGCGCGGCGCTGCCCGGCCACGACCTGGGCGCCGAGGTGCGCGCGGTGCTGACGTCGGCGGGCTGGGCCGAGCGCGCGCCCAGCGCGGCGGGGTCGGTGCGCGAGCGCTGGGAGTCGCTGCAGGCGCTGGTGGTGCTGGCCGACGAGCTGGCGGCGACGCGGCCCGGCGCGCAGCTGGCCGACCTGGTGGAGGAGCTCACCGAGCGCGCCTCGGCCCAGCACGCCCCCACGGTGGACGGCGTGACGCTGGCGTCCTTCCACGCCGCCAAGGGCCTGGAGTGGGACGTCGTGCACCTGGTCGGCGTCAGCGAGGGGCTGTTGCCGATCTCCTTCGCCGAAACCCCCGACGAGGTCGAGGAGGAGCGCCGGCTGCTGTACGTGGGCATCACCCGCGCCCGCGAGGCCGTGCACGTCTCCTGGGCCAACGCCCGCACCCCCGGCGGGCGCGCCAGCCGCAAGCCCTCCCGGTTCCTGGACAGCCTGCGTCCCGAGACCGCCGGTGGGGCCCCGCGCGCCCGCGCGGCCTCCCCGCGCTCGGCCAGGCGTTCCGGCCCGGTGCAGTGCCGGGTGTGCGGGGCGTCCCTGACGGCCGCCGTGGAGCGCAAGCTGGGGCGCTGCGCGGACTGCCCCTCCAGCTACGACGAGGCGGTGTACGAGCGGCTGCGCGAGTGGCGCGCGAGCACGAGCCGGGCGGCGTCCGTGCCGGCGTACGTGGTGTTCACCGACGCCACGCTCACCGCGATCGCCGAGGCGATGCCTGCCGACACCGGCGCGCTGGCGCGCATCCCGGGGGTGGGGCCCTCGAAGCTGGAGAAGTACGGCGAGGACGTCCTGGCGGTCCTGACCGCCGGGTGATGCCAGGCCTTCCCCGAGGAACCCGTTGCGGCGCAACCGTTCTCGAGGCGGCTGGCGCGCCCCGGCGGGCTCTTTCCGCTCTGGGCGGAAAAAGCCGTTGTGGCGCCCACCCGGGTACCCCTAGAGTCGAATCACGACAGCGCGTGAAGCGCATCACACCGCGGACGGCGGGGAGGAGGGCAGCACCGATGGACACCACCACGATCGCGAACGCCGGCACGCGCACCGCGTGCGGCGCGACGCCCGCTGCCCTGCGCCGGTCCGCCCTCACCTGGCAGCGCAGCCACGCCTCCACCCCGCTCCAGATGACGGGTGGAGTGCGCCTGGACGCCCCCGCCGTGCGCCTGCGCGGTGGTGTGGACGAGTACCGCGTCCTCGGCGGCAAGCGCTCCTCCGCCTTCACCGGCGCCCGTTCCACCGTCCCGTCCTCGGGGACCACGCTCACGAGTCCACCGGTCTAACCACCAGACCGGCGCTCTCTTGGCCGCGGACCCCGACACCTCGGGTCCGCGGCCTTTCTGCGTCTGCGGGCTCTCCTCCCGGCAGTACCACCGCCTCGCAGAGAACCCAGAGAGATGACCGTGCGCACCGCCACCACCGACACCAGCACCAGCACGAGCACCACGAGACCCCGCAGCCCGCGCCCCGCCGAGGACCCGACCCGCCAGAAGGAGGTGAGCGGCGTGCAGCGCCGCCACGCGAAGGACCCCCTGCCCTGCCGACGCTACGACTCCGAGCTGTG
This sequence comes from Kineococcus arenarius subsp. arenarius, assembly GCF_050871845.1. Classification (NCBI taxonomy): domain Bacteria; kingdom Bacillati; phylum Actinomycetota; class Actinomycetes; order Kineosporiales; family Kineosporiaceae; genus Kineococcus; species Kineococcus arenarius. Next base: position 9,571 of record NZ_JBJLSE010000070.1, on the reverse strand, counting down.
GTTCGCCGAGTCGCCGGCCGACGTGGAGCTGGCCAAGGAGCTGTGCGCGGAGTGCCCGCTGCGCTCCGCCTGCCTCGCGGGCGCGCTGGAGCGCGGCGAGCCGTGGGGCGTGTGGGGCGGGCAGCTCGTGCTCGCCGGCGTGGTCGTCCCGCGCAAGCGCCCGCGCGGACGTCCCCGCAAGCACCCCGTCGCCGCGTGAGCCGCCCGACCGCCCCCCTGACCGCCCCGACCCGATCACCCCAGGAGGACCCCTGATGCCCAGGAGGGACGAAGTGCCGTACGCCGAGGACGTCCTGTTCCGCGAACGTCTGCTCGAGGCGCAGCGCACCGCCGAGCGCTCGCGCCTGGTGCGGGCGCTGCGGGCGCGCCGGCGCGCGGAGGTCGCCGCGCGCCGCGCTGAGCGGCTCGCCGCCCGCGCCGAGCTGGCCGTCGCCGCCGTGACGACCGGTGTGGACGGGGCCGTGACCGCGTGAGCCCGCTCACCCGCCCGCCCGCACCCCGCTGAGGTCGCCCGGGTGCGGGCGGGCCGCCGGCGGTGCGGCCACGGGCAGGTCCACGCAGCCGCACTGCGGGTGCGGCGCCCAGGGACGCTGCTGCACCACCCCCTCGGGCAGCAGGAGCTCCAGGGTCGCCCCCGTCGAGGCGGCCCTGCCGCCGTCCAGGTGCGCCAGCACCTGCAGGGCCGCCAGCCCCGCCAGCGCCGAGGCCGTCGCCGTCTCCTCCGCCGCAGCGCCGGAGCCGCGCACGAACCGGTCCCGCACCCCGGGCCAGCCGGGGTCGGCGTCGGTGCGGTGCAGGTCCAGGCACCGCAGGCACGGCGTCGTACCGGGCAGCACCAGCGGCCCCACCAGCGCGTCGGTGTCGCGCAGCACCACCGAGAGGTGGGGGACCCCCTCCGCCACCAGTCCGTCCGCGGCGACCGCGTCGGCGGCGTGGTGGTCCACGAGGACGACCAGGTCCGCCCGCGCCGGCTCAGCCCCGGTGGCGGACACCGCCGGGTGCACCCGCCCGGCGACGCGGCGCGCCCGGCGCAGCGCCACCGGACCGCGCGGCAGGCCCACCTCCTCGGGGCGGGGGCCCGCCGGGCCGGCGTCTCCGGCCGCGACCGGCGCCGGGTCCTGCGCCAGCAGCCCGCCCACGCCCGCGGCGGCCAGCAGCGACAGCAGGCCCGCTCCGGTGCGCCCGCAGCCCACGACGGCGACCACGGCCGAGCGCCGCCCGGCCAGGCGCCGCACCGCGACCGGCCCGTGGGGGTCGTAGGACGACCACGCCACCGCGTCCGGTCCCCAGCCCGCGGTCCCCGGCGCTGCGGCGAGCCCTTCGGCACCCGAGCGGACCCGGCCGGCCGGTACCGCGCCGACCGCCACGAGGTCGTCGAGCACCCGCTGCGCGCGGCGGGCGTGCGGCCCGGCGTGCCCGGGAGCCAGCAGGGCCGTCAGGTCCGCCTCGACGAAGGGGCCGGCGACGCTGCTGCTGCGCGGCGAGGACCCGACCTGCAACCGGCCGCCGGGGCGGCGGGCGAGGGGCAGGGCGGAACGGCTGCTGGGGGCGGGGCTGGGCACGCGCACACCCTGCCGCAGGCCCGCCGCACCCGGCCCGCGCCGTCCACAGCACCGGGCCCGGCGGGTGCGGTCGGCGACGCACCGCACCGGTCCTGCCGCGTCCGGGCGCCGTCGTTCAGGAGGCCTTGCCGAGGATGCGGTTGAGGTTCGTGCCGCACACCGGGCACTGGCCCTTGGCCATCCGGCGGCCGTTGGTCTCCACGACCCGACCCTCGGCCTGGCGCTTCTCCTTGCACTTCACGCAGTAGAACTCGCCCTGGTAGGTCTCGTCGGCCACGGTGCGCCTCCTGGTTGCCTCGCCGGCCACCGGGCTCCCCGGCGGCTGTCAGGGCATCGTGCCCCCAGCGGGCCGCCGGGGCGCGCCGGGGACCGCGGTGGGTGCGAACCCCTCCCCAGCGCGGGGCGCGCACGGTACCTTGCCCGGATGAGGGCCGACCAGGCGGGGCCAGCCGACGGCGCCGTGGTCACGGTCACCGGCGGCGCCGGGCCGGGCACGGGCGCCGGGCCGCTCGTGGACGTGCGGCGCAGCCGGCGGCGCTCGCGCACCGTCTCGGCCTACCGCGACGGCGACCGCACGGTCGTCCTCATCCCGGCCCGCTTCTCCCGGGCCGAGGAGCGCGAGTGGGTCGAGCGCATGGTCTCCCGCCTGGACGCGGCCGACCGTCGCCGCAACCCGGCCGAGGACGACCTCCTGGAACGGGCGCGGGAGCTGTCGCGCCGCCACCTGGACGACCTGGCGCGGCCGGTGTCGGTGACGTGGGTCGACAACCAGCAGCACCGCTGGGGTTCGTGCACCCCCGCCGACGCCAGCATCCGGCTGTCCACCCGGCTGCAGGGGGTGCCCGGCTGGGTGCTGGACTACGTGCTGCTGCACGAGCTGGCCCACCTGCTCGTGCCCACGCACTCGCGGGCGTTCTGGGCGCTGCTGGAGTCCTACCCGCGCACCGAGCGCGCCCGCGGGTTCCTGGCGGGCCTGGACCACGTCGCCGGGCGCGACCCCGAGGCCGAGGCCGACGACGCGCCGGCCGACCCGTCCACCGGGCCCGCGCGGGGCGCGGCGGTCCGCGAGGACGACGAGGCGGACCCCGCCCGCAGCACCGGCTGAGCGCTGCGGGCGGGGTCGCCGGGCACCCTCAGCGCGCCGGGCCTCCGGAGCCGGGCTCGCCGTCGCCCCCGCCGGTCTCGGGGTCGTCGCCCCGACCGCCCCCGTCCAGCAGGTCCCGCAGCGCGGCGTCCATCGCGTCCTCGTCCTGGCGCCGGCCGCCGCTGAGGCGGCGCTCCACGAACGCCGCCACGTCGTCGAGGTCCTCGGTGGTCGGCAGCATGTCCGGGTGGTCCCAGACGGCGTCGCGGGCGGCGGCCCCGCCGCGGGCCAGCAGTTGCTCCCACAGGGCCGTCGCCTCGCGCGCGCGCCGCGGGCGCAGCTCCAGGCCGACCAGCACCGCGAAGGCGTGCTCGGCGGGCCCGCCGGTCGCCCGGCGCCGGCGCACCGTCTCGCGCAGCGCGGCCGAGTGGGGCAGCACGCGGGCGGCGGCCTCGTCGCTGACGTGGTCCACCCAGCCCTCCACGAGCGCCAGCGCCGTCTCCAGCCGGGCCAGGGCGGCCTTCTGCGCCGGGGTGCTCTCCGGCTCGAAGATGCCCGAGCCCAGCGCCTCCTGCAGCGACTCGGGGTTCGCCGGGTCCACCGAGCGGGCCGCCTCGGCGATCCGGTCGGCGTCCACGGAGATGCCGCGGGCGAACGACTCGACGCTGCCCAGCAGGTGCCCGCGCAACCACGGCACGTGGGCGAACAGGCGCTGGTGGGCGGCCTCGCGCAGCGCCAGGTAGCGGCGCACCTCGTCCAGGGGGACCTCCAGCCCCTCGGCGAAGGCGCTCACCCCGGCAGGCAGCAGCGCGGCGCGCCCGCTGGGCGCCAGCGGCAGCCCGATGTCGGTGGTGCTGAGCACCTCGCCGGCGAGCGTGCCGATGGCCTGCCCGACCTGCATGCCGAAGACGCCGCCGCCCACCTGGCGCAGCATCGCCCCCGCCGAGCCCAGCATCGCGGCCATCTCCGGCGGCGCCTGCGCGGTCATCGCCTGACCCATGGCCTCGGCCACGTTCGCGGCGACGGGCTCCACGAGCTGGCGCCACACCGGCATGGTCCGCTCCACCCACTCCGCGCGGCTCCAGGCCTCGGCGGTGGTGGGCGCCTGCTCGACGTCCGTCACGCCGTCCAGCCACAGGTCGGCCACCCGCAGCGCGTCCTCGACGGCCCGGCGCTCGGCGGCGCCGGGGGAGGGGTCGCCGGCCTGGGCGGCCGCCTGGCGGGCCAGGTCGTGCGCGACGTCCCAGTTGACCGGCGCGTCGCTGGGCGTGGACAGGAACTTCTGCAGCTGCGCCAGCACCTGCCCCATGAGCGCGGGGTCGAGCGGTCCGTCACCCAGGCCGGGGATGCCGCCGGGGAAGCCGCCGGGCAGCCCGGGGAAGCCGCCCTGCCCACCAGCGCCGCCCAGTCCGCCCAGCAGCGGGCCCAACAGGTCCTCCAGCGGGTTGCCGCCACCGCCCTGCCCGGGCTCCTTGCCCGGGGTCCCCGAGGGGCGGAAGCCGGGCTGGCCGCCCGCGCTCCGCTCGGTGCCGTCCCCGGGCGTGCCGTCCCCGCTCTCGCGGGGGTCTCGGTCGCGGTCGTCCTCGGGGCCCTGGGGCTCCTCGTCGCCTCGCTGGTCCACGGTGATCCTCCGCATCGTCCGCCGGGTGCGGACCCATTCTGGCCCTCCCGCTCGTGGAGCGACGAGCGGCCGCCCGGTGCGGTTCCGCCGCGGGCGGTGCCCGGGCCGCTGATCGCTGCCGGCGAACGCCTCCGGGCGGGGCCGTAGGGTGCTCGGGTGCCGCCAGCGACGCCGCCCGCGCAGGACCCCGCGCAGGACCCCGCGCAGGACCCCGCGCAGGACCCCGCGCACGAGTCCCCCCGCGGGGCCGGTGCCGAGCCCGCCGGCGGTGAGCGGCCGCGGCGGTCGACCTCCCCGCGCGGCGTGCTCCTGGCGGCCTCGTCGTTCTGCGCGGTCGCGCTCGTCGCCCTGGTGGGCGTGCTCGACGTGCCGTACGTGAGCCTCAGCCCCGGCCCGGTGCGCGACGTGCTGGCCGGCCCCGGCGGGGACGGCGGGGACGGGACGGCGCTGGTGGAGGTGTCGGGGGCACCCACCTACCCCGCGCAGGGCCGCCTGGACCTGACCACGGTGTCGCTGCGGGGGGGTCCGGGCCTGGAGCAGTCGCTGTGGGAGGTGCTGCTGGCCTGGCGCGACCCGGAGGTCACCGTGGTGCCCCGCGAGCTGTACTACGCCCCCCGCACCACGCAGGAGGAGGCCGACGCGCTCAGCGCCGCGGAGATGGCCGGCTCGCAGGAGGCCGCGCAGGTCGCCGCCCTGACCGAGCTCGGCATCGACGTGGACGCGACGACCACGCGCCGCGTGCAGGAGGTGGCCGCGGCCGCCCCGGCGGCCGGGGTGCTGCGCCCCGGGGACGTGATCGAGTCCGTGGACGGCGCACCGGTGGCGGACTTCGACGCCCTCAAGGCGGCGGTGAGCGCCCTGCCCGCCGGCGCCGAGGTCCGCCTGGGCATCACCCGCTCCGGGGAGCCGCTGGAGGTGACCACCCGCACCTACGCCCCGGAGGGGGAGACGCTCCTGGGCGTGGTGCCCGACGTGGAGTACGACTCCCCGGTCGAGGTGGACATCGCCATCGAGGACATCGGCGGCCCCAGCGCCGGCACGGTGTTCGCGCTGGCCGTCGTGGACCTGCTGACCCCCGGTGCCCTGACGGGTGGTGAGCACGTCGCCGGCACGGGCGCGATCGCGGTGGACGGCACCGTCCTGCCGATCGGCGGGTTGCGGCAGAAGGTGATCGGCGCGGCCCGGGCGGGAGCCACGTGGTTCCTGGCCCCGGCCCAGGAGTGCGCCGAGGTCGCCGGCGCGGTCCCGCCGGGCATCACGGTGGTCGGGGTCGCCACGCTGCACGAGGCCCGCACCGCGGTGGAGGCCATCGGTGCCGGCCGCGGCGACGAGGTGGCGACGTGCGCGCAGGTCGCGGCCGGCTGAGCGGTCCCGGCCGGGCGCCCCGGCGCCACCCCGGCGGGCGCGCCCTCAGCCCTGCAGGGTCGCCTGCAGGGCGCTGACGAGGCCCGGCACGAGGTCGGCGCCGGTGGCCACCTCGCCGTCGGAGTCCTTCGAGCGCGAGCGCACGGCGCACTCGTGCCCGCCGTCGCGCAGCACCCCCACCGCGATGCGCACCTCCTCGGCCAGCGGGTGCGCGGCCAGGGCGGCCGCGCGGGCCTCGTCGTCGGCGGGGGTGGCGGCGCGCACCTCGGCCTCGGCGTCCGGCGGCACCAGGAGGCGCTCGACGACCAGGGCGGCGCCGTCGACGCCGGGGGGCCAGGCGAGCTGGCCGAGCAGCTCGTCGAGGTCGGCGACGTCGGGCAGGCCGTCCTGCTCCACGGACGTCAGGTGGCCGGGGTCGGCGTGCGCCTCGGCCACGACGTGCTCGGGCAGGCGCTGGGCCAGGTGCGGGTCGCGGGCCAGGGCGTCGGCGGTGCGCACGAGGGCGAACAGCCGCAGCGGGGCCCCCCAGCCGTCGGCGGCCACGTAGCGCTCGACCTCGGCGACGGTGCGCCACAGGGAGCTGGAGGCCGGCGTGGGCGTGGTGGTCGGGTGGAGCTCGTTCACGGCCCCGATGGTGGCACGCCCGGCGCGGCGTCCGGCGAGCGCGCGCGCGTCCCCCACGGGCTGTCCCCCCGCCGGGGGACGCCCCGGGGGCGCGCCCGCCGGGTGTCGGCGGGTCACCGGTGGCAACGGTGGGATCACGATCCGCGGTCACGGGCACCCGGGCGGCGGCTTGTACGTTTCCTCCTCGTGAGCTTCCCTCCCCGCCGTCCCGCCCGGCCGGTGCTGCGACGCCGACGTCGCGGTGCCGCCCTGCCCACGGTGCTCGTCCTGGCCGCGCTGGTCGTCGCCGTCGTGATCGGTGCCCGCATCGCCACCGACGTGTGGTGGTTCGACCAGCTCGGCTTCCTGTCCACCTTCACCACGAAGCTGTGGCTGCAGCTGGCCCTGTTCGCGGCCGGTGCCCTGCTGCTCGGCGGCGCGGTCGCGCTCTCGCTGACGCTGGGGTACCGCACGCGGCCGGTCTACGCGCCCATCTCCACCGAGCAGGCCGGCCTGGACCGCTACCGCGAGTCGCTGGAGCCGCTGCGGCGCCTGGTCGTGGTGGTCCTGTCGGCGGCCGTGGCCCTGTTCGGCGGGTCGGTGGCGATGAGCCGCTGGGAGACGCTGCTGCTGTGGGTGAACCGCACCTCCTTCGGGGAGCGGGACGCGCAGTTCGGGCTGGACCAGGGCTTCTACGTCTTCACCCTGCCGTGGCTGAGCTTCCTGGTGAGCTTCCTGTCGGCGGCGGTGGTGCTGGCGGGGTTGGCGGCGCTGGCGACCCACTACCTGTACGGGGGCCTGCGGCTGGCCGGCGGCGGCCCGCGCACCACGCGCGAGGCCCGGATCCACCTGGCGGTGCTGGCGGCGCTGTTCCTGGTGCTGCGCGGCGCCGGCTACTGGCTGGACCGCTACCAGGTCATGGTCAGCGAGTCGGACAACATCCGCATCGCGGACGTCGTGGGCCCCTCCTACACCGACGTGCACGCGGTGCTGCCGGCGCGGGCGATCCTGGCGATCGTCGCGGTGGTCGTGGCGCTGCTGTTCGTGGCGGCGGCCGCGGGGGCGTCCTGGCGGCTGCCGGCCATCGGCACGGGGCTGCTGGTGGTCAGCGCGATCGCCGTGGGCGGCATCTACCCGTGGGCGGTGCAGCGCTTCCAGGTCACCCCGAACCGGCAGGCGCTGGAGGCGGAGTACGTCGGCAAGAACATCGAGGCCACCCGCGACGCGTACGACCTGGCCGACACGGAGGTCAGCGAGTACCAGCCGGACACGACGGTGACCCCCGGGCAGCTGCGCGAGGACGCCGAGACCATCCCCGGCATCCGGCTGCTCGACCCGAACGTCGTGTCCACGGCGTTCCGCCAGACGCAGGGCCAGCGCAACTACTACGCCTTCCCCGACCCGCTGGACGTGGACCGCTACCCGCTGGACGGCGGTACCCAGGACACCGTGATCGCCGCTCGGGAGCTGAACCTCGACGGCCTGAGCGACTCGCAGCGCACCTGGGTCAACCTGCACACCGTGTACACCCACGGCTACGGCGTGGTCGCCGCACGCGGCAACGAGCGCGCCCCCGACGGGCGCCCGTCGTACTTCGAGGCCAACATCCCCTCCACGGGCCAGCTGGGCGACTACGAGCCGCGCATCTACTTCGGCGAGCAGACCGACGACTACTCGATCGTCGGCGGCAGCGACACCCCGGTGGAGATCGACTACCCGGACAACTCCCCGGAGGGGTACGCGCGCACCACCTACACCGGTGAGGGCGGTGTGCCGGTCGGCGGGCTGCTGCACAAGGCGGTGTACGCGCTGAAGTTCGCCGACCAGAACATCCTGCTGTCCGACCAGGTCGAGGCGGACTCCAAGATCCTGTACGACCGCACGCCGCGCGAGCGCGTCGAGAAGGTCGCCCCGTGGCTGACCCTGGACGGCGACGCCTACCCGGCGGTCGTGGACGGCCGCGTGCTGTGGATCCTCGACGCCTACACCACCTCGGCGTCGTACCCCTACTCCTCGACGACCCGCCTCGGCGAGGTCACGGTCGACTCCCTCACGCAGACGCAGAGCGTGCAGGCGCTGCAGGACCGCACGGTCAACTACGTGCGCAACTCGGTGAAGGCGACCGTGGACGCCTACTCGGGCGAGGTCACCCTGTACGCCTGGGACGACACCGACCCGGTGCTGCAGGCGTGGATGAAGGCGTTCCCCGGCGCGGTGGAGCCGCTGTCGGAGATCGGCGGTTCCCTGATGGCCCACCTGCGCTACCCGCAGGACATGTTCAAGGTGCAGCGCGAGGTCCTGGCGCGCTACCACGTCACCGACCCGCGCTCCTTCCTCACGGGGCAGGACTTCTGGGAGGTGCCGGCCGACCCGACCTCCGAGGTGGCGCAGGGGCAGCAGCGCCCGGCGCAGCCGCCGTACTACCTGACCCTGCAGATGCCCGGTCAGGACGAGGCGGCGTTCAGCCTGACGACGACGTACGTGCCCACCTCCAACAACCAGGGGTCCAGCAGCCAGATCATCACCGGCTTCGCCGCGGTGGACTCCGACGCGGGCGCCACGGCGGGGGAGAAGAGCGACAGCTACGGCACCATCCGCCTGCTGGAGCTGCCGCAGTCGTCGGTCATCGCCGGCCCGGTGCAGATCCAGAACGACATCCAGTCCAACGCGGCGGTGGCCGAGCAGGTGCGCCTGCTGAGCCTCGGGCAGGGCTCGGAGGTCATCTACGGCAACCTGCTGACCCTGCCGGTGGGTGGCGGGCTGCTGTACGTGGAACCGATCTACGCCCGCAGCACCGGCGAGAACTCCTTCCCCCAGCTGCGCAAGGTGGTGGCGGTGTTCGGCGACCAGATCGCCATCGCCGACACGCTGGACGCGGCGCTGGACGACGTGTTCGGCGGTGACTCCGGCGCGACCGCCGGCGACGAGGGCGTCGCGCCCGTCGACGAGACCCCCGCGCAGGACGGCGGGCCGTCGCCGGAGCCGACGACCGACCCGGCGCCGGTGGACGGCGACCCGCAGGTCCAGCTGCAGGCGGCCCTGGAGCAGGCGCGCGCCGCCATCCAGGACTCCGCGGCGGCGCTGGCGGAGCAGGACTTCGCGGCGTACGGCGAGGCGCAGGAGCGGCTGCGGGCGGCGGTGGAGTCGGCCACGGCGGCGCAGGAGGCGCTCGCCGGGGCGTCCCCGGCCGCCGAGGACGCGGCCCCCTGATCGCCGGGTCGGGGGGGGGGGGGGGGGGGGGGGGGGGGGGGGGGGGGGGGGGGGGGGGGGGGGGGGGGGGGGGGGGGGGGGGGGGGGGGGGGGGTGGGGGGGGGGGGGGGGGCGGGGTGGGTGGGG